>JBIJAE010000233.1:0-3239 GCA_044345895.1 Chitinophagaceae bacterium | reverse complement strand
TGCTGGTTTTAGAAGAATATGATGTTCAACAAAATGGTGATAACAAGCAAGATGATGCCCAATGGAGCAGGCTTCAGGTACCACCGTTTTTCTGTACCATATACTTTTTCTGTGAGTGAGTAAACCAATCCTTTCAATTCCTCGTCTGGCTTGGGTTTGGTGACAAGGCTGACAGCGATTGTTGTAAAGAAATTGGCGATCCAGGAAAATGAAGCGACAATGAATGCCTGGCCCATTCCACTGCTGATAGGATAAATGGGAGATATCCATCCACCCTTGCCCTCAGCAATGGTAAGGCCATGGGTGATGGCTGCGGCCAATGTACCGGCAACCAGTCCCCAAAATGCACCATGCCCGGTTGTTCTTTTCCAGAACATGCCCAACAGGAAGGTGGCAAAAAGCGGACCATTGACAAAGCTGAACACCAGTTGCAGAAAATCATTGATGTTGTTGAAACTGGCTGCGATATAGGCTGTTCCAATAGAAAACAAAATACCGAAAAGGGTAACGAGCTTCCCAACATTCAGGTAATGTTTGTCCGATTTGTTTTTAAAGAAATAAGCCTGGTAAATGTCATAGGTAAACACTGCATTGAAGGCCGTTACATTGCCTGCCATACCGCTCATAAAAGAGGCAATCAAAGCTGTTATGCCCACACCCAACAAGCCACTGGGATAATAATGCGCAATCAATGAAGGCAGGGTCATGGTATAATCGTATCCGCCAGTAGCAGCGGTTGGAATCCTGTAATCACCTGAATCCATTGCTGACTTGGTCAAGGCAATGGCAATGACACCGGGGAGAACAACAATCAACGGCATGAACATTTTGGGAATGGCAGCGATGATCGGTGTGCGCTGGGCCGCACTCATGTTCTTGGCAATCATGGCGCGCTGGACAACAAGAAAATCAGTGCACCAATATCCAAAGGACATCACAAAACCTAATCCAAAGATCAATGACATAAAATGTATGCCCATGGGGTTGGCATCTGCATCACCCATGTACTTCCATGCATGCGTCAATTGTGGCTCGAGGTTGGTTTTAATGGTACCCCATCCTCCTGCGTCCTGCAATGCAACAATCACCAGTGGCGATAATCCCAGCACAATCAGAAAAAACTGCAACACTTCATTGTACACGGCACTGGTCAGTCCACCCAGCAAGGTATAGGCCATCACAATGCCTGCTGCAATCCAGATGCAGAGGTCAAAATTCCAATGCAGGATAACCTCCAATAGCTTGGCCAACGCATAGAGCGAAATGCCGGAGGAGAAAATGGTCATGGCTGCAAACGTTAGCGCATTGAGCGCCCTCGTCTTTTCATCGAAACGTAAAAAAAGGTACTCTGGTACACTTCTCGCTTTGCTGCCGTAATAGAATGGCATCATGAATACCCCAAGAAACACCATGGCGAAAATGGCGCCCACCCAATAAAAATGAACGGTCATGATACCGTATTTGGCTCCTGAAGCCACCATCCCGAGTACCTCTTGCGCACCAAGATTGGCAGAAATAAAAGCCAGCGAAGTGATCCAGAGGGGAATGCTTTTGTTGCTGTTCAGAAAGTCGTTGCTGGAGGTGATTTTTTTCTTGATGATAAATCCTACGGCAACTACAAATACGAAATAGATGAAAATAACGAGGTAATCGGCAAAATGAAGATTCATGGCAATCGTTGGCTTGGGTTAATTGACTTTAAAATAAGTAAAAAATACCTAATAATGAATGATTGGGAACAAATTAATTACTTGCATTGAACAATTCTTGAAGATAATTTTTAACTTTAATGGAATCAAACAAAACAAATCACCATGCAGAATAATCAGTTCTCCACAAAAGAAATCAATCCATTGGGCAGCCTGGATGAGTGGGAAGACGACTTGCTGGAAAGGTACCCTGATCCAGAAAAAATCGCAACAGCAAAAGCCACTGAATCATACAGGAACTATGAAGAGCCTGCACGCGATACTGTTCGTGAATTTTACAGGTTGAACCATACCTACCAGACCTATGATTTCGTGATGGAAAAAAGAAGGCAATACCTTTCATTCGACAAGAAGGAAATGCCCATCTGGGATGCATTTGATTTCTTGAATGAGCTGGTAGACGATTCAGATCCTGATACAGACCTTGACCAGTTTCAGCATTTGCTTCAAACCTCTGAAGCCATCAGAAGAGACGGACATCCTGACTGGATGGTGCTGGTGGGTCTGATGCATGACATGGGAAAAGTGCTTTGCCTGTTTGGTGAACCACAGTGGGCTGTGGTGGGTGATACCTTCCCAGTTGGATGTGCGTATTCTGACAAGATCATATACCCGGAATTCTTCAAAGAAAATCCTGACTACAACAATCCTCTCTACAACACGAAATATGGTATTTATGAGCCCAATTGCGGTTTGCGCAATGTGCACATGAGCTGGGGACATGATGAGTATATTTACCAAATGATGAAAGATCATCTTCCTGAATCAGCCCTTTACATGCTCCGCTACCATTCTTTCTATGCCTGGCACCGTGAAGGCGCTTACGAGCATTTACTCGATGACCACGACAGGGACATGTTGAAATGGGTTCAGCTTTTCAATCCTTATGACCTGTATTCCAAATGCCCAGAACCTCCAGATTGGAAAGTATTGAAGCCCTATTATACAGCGCTGATTGAAAAATACCTGCCAAGAACATTGAAGTTCTGATTGCTTTGAAATAAGAAAGACCCCGGAATTTAAAACCAGGAGAGATCTTTAAATGCCTTGATCATGAACAAGGCCGTCTCTGCAAAAGATTTTCCTTTGTTCATCTTGTCTGGCGCAGCCCTTTCGTAGGCCAACAATTCATTTTGGGTAGTGAGGATGCCAAATATGATGGGCGTAGTATGCATGGCAGACAAATGTGAGATTCCATTGGTTACGTATTGGCATACATATTCATAGTGGTCCGTATCCCCCTTGATGATGGCTCCAATCACAATGATGGATTGGTAACTGCCAGTTGCCAACAGTTTGGTTGTGTAGACAACTGTTTCAACAGCACCAGGACATTCAAAAACTTTAAATGGAACATTTTGTTCCTTGAGGTAATCTGTGCAACCTGCCTCAAGCAGGTCGGTGATTTCACTGTTGAATTGTGCTTTTACAATGGCGATCATCTACAAAAATTTTAAGCGATGGTTTCCTAACTTTATTTTATCATCCAGGTATTGCTGGTTGTATGGATTGGCTTCAACAGGCAATTGT
>JBIJAE010000232.1:0-3245 GCA_044345895.1 Chitinophagaceae bacterium | reverse complement strand
AATGCGAAGGTAAGATATCATTTAACATTCTTGCCTGATAATGGTTCGTTGTTCAGCTTTCCTTGGGCTTCAATTTTGGCGTTCATTGCTTATCTTTCATGAATGAAATCAGCCTTTAAACCGGTCAATTGGTGTCTCAATACCAATGTTTATGAAGTGAACCTTCGCCAATATACCAGCGAAGGTACGCTGGAGGCCTTCAGGCTGCATCTTCCCCGGTTGGCTGATATGGGTGTTGGGGTGCTTTGGTTCATGCCGCTTACACCCATTAGCAAAAAGCACCGAAAAGGCAGCATGGGCAGCTATTATGCCTGTTCCAGCTATTCAATGGTCAATCCCGAATATGGCACCATGGAAATATTCCGGGAACTGGTGCAGGAAGCCCATGGGCTTGGCATGAAGGTGATCATCGACTGGGTAGCCAACCATACAGGATGGGATCATCACTGGACCATTGAGCATCCTGAGTATTACAAAAAAGATGAGAATTGTGATTTCTTTGATGCCCATGGATGGGATGATGTGATTGACCTGGATTATACAAATGCTGATTTGCGGAAGGCCATGATTCAAAGCATGCGCAAATGGATTGTTGAATCGGGTATCGATGGCTTCCGTTGTGACATGGCCATGCTGACACCAGTTGATTTTTGGATGGAGGCCCGTCAGGCCCTTGAAGAGGAACGACACTTGTTTTGGCTGGCAGAACTAGATCCACTAGACAATCCAGATTACATGCAGGTTTTTGATGCTGCTTATACCTGGCGGTGGATGAATGCTGCAACAGCATTCAGAAATGAGGGCTCCAGGCAAATTCATCATTTGCGTTATGTATTGGGCCAATACAGCGATGTCTTGCCCTCAACTGCCTGTCCTGCATGGTTTACCTCCAATCACGATGAAAACAGCTGGAATGGCACAGAATATGAAAAATATGGAGAAATGGCCATACCCCTTGCTGTCTTCTCAGCAACCTACAAAGGTATTTCTCTCATGTACAGTGGGCAGGAGATTCCCAATCGGAGGCGGTTGCAGTTTTTTGAACATGATCCGCTCGATTGGACAAAGTCTCCGGCCCTGCACGCGTTTTACCGTTCCATTTTGCATCTCAGAAAAAACCATGCTGCCTTCACAACTGCTTCCGATACTGCCAATCTAGTTCAACTGCATAACAATGTTGATCACCATGTTTTGTGCTTTAAACGCCAGCATGATGATTCCACTGCCATCGTACTCATTAATTTTTCTGAATATCCGTTGCACAACATCGAAGTGGATCTTGGGGGCGCAACCGGAACCTTTGTTGAGCATTTTACATCCCTTGCGCATGAATTCAGTGGTCGTAATCAATATTTCCACTTACAGCCCTGGAGTTATCAGATTTGGTTGCAATAAAAAAGCGGTGGATCGTATGACCCACCGCTTTACCAACAATGTTTGTGTTTTTTATTCAGTGATTTCTATTGGATACTGGTAAACGCCATCATAGCCGGGGTAGAAGCCTTCCAACATGATGCGTTTGGGAGATCTTGCGATGGCAGTATTCAATTCTTCAACTGATTTGATTTCAGCACCATTCAATTTCAGGATGACAAATCCATCTCTCATCCTGGTCTGCTCATCAATCAGGCCTGTACTGATTTTGCTGACAACAACACCCCCCTTAACGCCCAGTTCAGTGGCTTTTTTCTTGTCAAGGGTCTGCAACTCCGCACCCAGTTTATCAGTAACTGTTGTCTTGACAATATCAAAACTGCCAGACTTGTTTTTCAGCGAAACTGTAGTGGTATATGATTTTCCGTTCCTCAGGTATTGGACGGTAATCTTGTCTCCTGGTTTGTAGCCTGCGACCTGCTCCACCATTTCACTGCCGGAGGAAACCTTGATGCCATTGATTTTGGTGATATAGTCTCCAGTCTGAAGTCCGCTGCCAGACATGGCACCGTCCTTTGTTACGTCCATTACCAACACTCCCAGGCCTTCCTTGTAGTTTTGTTTGGTTTTTTCAGCCTCTGGTGCATTCTCAGGCAGGTAACTGATGCCGAGGTATGCGCGTTGTACTGTGCCATACTGCAGGAGGTCGTTGATGATTTTTTTGACAATGTTGACAGGGATTGCATAAGAGTAGCCTGCATAAGCGCCAGTAGGAGAAGCGATAGCAGAGACGATGCCCACCAGTTCACCATTGGGGCCAACCAGTGCGCCACCAGAATTGCCCTGGTTCACTGCAGCATCTGTTTGGATGAATGATTCAATGGGCGAATTGCTTTTTCTAGAATTGAGTCCCAGTGATCTGGCTTTTGCACTGACAATACCTGCTGTTACTGTGGTTTCAAGGTTCAACGGATAGCCAACTGCCAAGACCCATTGACCGAGTTTCAGGTTATCAGAATTTCCATAAAGAAGAAAATTCAAGCCTTTCTCCTCAATCTTGATCAGTGCAAGGTCGCTGCTGGGGTCGGTACCCATCAACTTTGCCTTGTATTGTTTTTTGTTGTTCAGGGTAACCGTAATTTCATTGGCTTCCTCGATCACATGGTTGTTGGTGACAATGTATCCGTCCTCACTGATGATTACACCAGAACCACTGGCACGCTGGGGCATGCTCCTGGTCTGAGGGCCATTGAAGAAATCATTGAACAGGTCATCTCCGAAGAAATCACCAAATGGACTGCTCCTCCTGTTTTTGGGAAGGTTGTTGCTGGTCTGGCCGCCTCCTATTGTGGTAGTGATGTGGACTACAGCAGGTACTGCCGCCTGGGAAGCCGGTTGGAAATCAACAGGCTGTCCGGGAACATTGCTGTTGCTGTCAAAAAATCCTGCATAGCTGGCAGGTAGTTTTCCGTTTCCTTGTTGAAGGGGGCCTTGTTTTCGGATGAATGAATCATAACCAAACATGGCCACCGTAGTGGTTACTGCGCTAATCAGCACAACTGATAATGTCTGTTTGATGTTCATGGTTGAATTTTTATGTTTAGGTGTACAAAATTTATGCCTGATCAACTGCAATTAAGCAAACATGACTGAATTTCAGTCAACCTGTCATCCTATTTAACAAATTCTTTTGCCACATGTTTGTTTTCTGTGGAAAAGATCCCGGTTATTTTGAGGAAAATCAAGTGATGGCAGACAGGAATTCCATTGTGTCAATTCCATCTGGAAAGTCGCTCAATCCAGGCTTTTGTGCATCGCCAAACGGAATAAAATCACTGCCTACAATGCACTGGATCTTGTTTTTGTCCAGT
>JBIJAE010000025.1:0-11899 GCA_044345895.1 Chitinophagaceae bacterium | reverse complement strand
AGTTAGGGCAACAATGGTTTAAATTAGGAGTAAATGAGGCATATCCGGTACATATCTGTTTTGATGCTGCTTGCTTTTCAGCCATGGGGCGGAAAAGCACAGGAGTTGTTTGTTGAACCGCCTTCAACCTTCATCACCTCATTTTCTTTCAGGCTATTGAACGGAGGGGTTATTTTGGTGAGCGCAGGGGTCAACAATTATGCCGATAGCCTCAACTTCATCCTGGACACTGGCAGCGGCGGCATCTCACTTGATTCAGCTACTGTAGACGAATTGGGTATTCCGGTTATCCCTTCAGACAAAACGATCAAGGGTATCGGCGGTGTTCGAAAGGTCTCTTTTTTGAACAATGCCACGCTCAGGCTGCCGGGTCTGGCCGTTGAAAACCTCAACTTTCATGTCAATGATTATGAGATTCTCACCAGTGTGTATGGCATCAGGATTGATGGCATCATTGGCTACAGTTTTTTTAGCCGCTACATCATAAACATCAATTACGATTTGTTGCAAATCAATGTTTTTTCAAAAGGGGAGTACAAATATCCAGCAGGGGGTTTTATGTTGTTTCCCATGTTCACGGGCCTTCCGATGCAAACCCTTCAATTCACAGACAGCCGCAAGTTTGTTCAGCGGTTTTACCTTGATACTGGAGCCGGATTGAATTTCCTCTTGTCAGAAAACTATCTCAACGACAGCGCCGTCCTGAAAAAAAAGCGAAAGCCTCCGGTGGTTACCCAAGCCGAAGGGGTTGGAGGCAAGATGAGCATGCGCCTGACCACCATCAAGGAACTCAAAGTGGGTCCTTACCGGTTCAGGCGGGTGCCAACTTTTCTGTTCAAGGACGAATACAATGTTATCAATTATCCTTTTGTGGGCGGATTGTTGGGCAATGACATCCTGCGCAGGTTCAACATCACCTTCAATTATGCCAAGCAGCAAGTGCACATTGTGCCCAATCTTCATTTCAAAGACGAATTTGATTATGCCTACAGCGGGCTTTCCATTTATTATATCGATGACAAGATTGTGGTAGACGATGTTGTGCCTTCCTCTCCAGCGGACAAAGCAGGGTTCAAAAAAGAAGACATCGTTGTTGCCATCAACGGCAATGCCAGCAACAATATTCAGACCTACAAAACAATGATGCAAACCCTGGGTGAAAAGCTCAAGTTTTTGGTGATCAGGAATGGCGTGCCCATGCTGCTCTCCATGAAGGCCAAGAGTATTTTGTAAGGTATTGATTACATTTGTGTTATGGTGAAGTTCGAACGATTCATGCTAGACAACGGATTGAAGGTATTGGTACACATCGACCAAAGCACGCCCATGGCCGTGGTGAATGTATTGTACGATGTTGGTGCAAGGGATGAGGATGCCCAACAAACAGGGTTTGCGCATTTGTTTGAGCACCTGATGTTTGGCGGTTCTGTAAACATTTCGGACTACGATGAGCCCCTGCAGGTTGCCGGCGGTGAAAACAATGCCTATACCACCAACGACCTCACCAATTATTATTGTCAGCTTCCTTCTGAAAACCTGGAGACGGCTTTTTGGCTGGAAAGCGATCGCATGCTGAGCCTGGCCTTCAGCAAAAAAAGCCTTGACGTGCAGCGCAAGGTGGTCTGTGAGGAATTCAAGGAGCATTATATCAACAAGCCTTATGGTGATGTTTGGCACATCATGCGTGAGCTTGCATTCAAGGAACACCCCTATCGTTGGATGACCATCGGCAAGGAATTGTCGCATGTAGAAAATGCACAGCTGGAGGATGTAAAAAGATTTTTCTTCAAACATTATACACCTTCCAATGCTATCCTTGTGGTGGCAGGAAATGTGACGGTTGAACAGGTCAGGGAGCTGGCGGAGAAATGGTTTGGTGATATCCCATCAGGAGAAAAATACAAAAGAGACCTTCCTGTTGAGCCGGAGCAAAAAGAGGAAAGAAGGATGACGGTTCACCGCAAAGTGCCTGCCGACGCCATCTACAAGACCTGGCACATGTGCAGCCGCCTCGACGATGATTATTATGCAACAGATTTGTTGACCGATATTTTGGGTGGTGGTGCTTCTTCAAGGCTTTACCAGGCACTGGTGAAAGAGCAACAACTTTTCACGGGCATCAATTGCTATCATTTTGGTAGCCTGGATGCAGGACTGCTGGCCATCGACGGACAGCTGGTCAAGGGTGTTGACATCAAGAAAGCCGAAGAGGCGATTGAAGCTGAGCTGGACAAGATCAGGCATGGCCTTGTTGATGCGCGTGAGTTACAGAAGGTCCAGAACAAGACTGAAAGCGTGATGGCTTTTGAAGACATGAGTGTCATGAACCGTGCAGGCAGCCTCGCCTTCTATGAATTGCTGGGTGATGGAGAACTGATGAACACGGAGTTCAAGAAATACCAGGACGTGACGGTGCATGATCTCAAGCGCATTGCCAACCAGGTGATGCAGCCTTCCAATAGCAATACCCTTTGGTACCTTGCTGAAAATTAGACAATTAACCATTCAAATCATTCCATGCCAGACAGAAGCCAAGCGCCCCATATAAAGGATGCCATCGAGTATGCCATCGCACTAAAAAAACCAGAAATCTTCACTCTCGACAATGGTGTCAAGGTCTACAACGTGAATGCAGGAACAGAAGAAGTTGTGCAGATTGAGTGGATTTTCAAGGCAGGAAACTGGTTTGAAAAAAGCAACAACCTTGCTTCTGCCACCAATTTCCTGCTCAAGAACGGCACCTCAAAAAAATCTGCCTACGAAATCAATGAGTATGTTGATTTTTATGGCGCTTACCTCAACCGCAGTTGTTACAACGAAACAGCGGTGGTTACCTTGCATTGTTTGTCCAGGCAGTTGGAAAACCTGCTGCCCATGGTGCAGGAGCTTTTTTTAGATGCCATTTTTCCTGAGTCGGAGCTGCACATTTTCAGGCAGAACATGAAGCAGAAGCTGGAGGTCAACCTGAAGAAATGTGATTTTGTGGCGGGAAGAAAAATTGATGAACTCCTGTTTGGCGCAAAGCATCCCTATGGTGTTTACAGCGTTGCTGAAGATTATGATGCACTTGATGTTGAGGCACTGCGCAATTTTTATGCAACCTATTATCAGCAGGGCCATTGCAGCATTTTTTCTGCAGGCATCCTTCCTTCCAATTATGCTCAGCTGATGAACGGATTTTTTGGAAACCTGCCTTTCAACCAATCACCCATTGTTGCACCAGAACATCCTATCGTGGCGGCAACTGAAAAAAAATGGAACATCATCAATGATCCCGAAGGTGTTCAGGGTGCAGTGCGTATCGCAAGGCCTTTTCCTACACGGCATCATCCTGATTTCCCGAAAGTGCAGGTATTGAATACCTTGTTTGGTGGATTTTTTGGATCAAGGTTGATGAACAATATCCGCGAAGACAAGGGATACACCTACGGAATCTATAGTTTTCTGGTGAACCATATCCATGGCGGTGCCTGGATGATCAGCACTGAAGCGGGTCGCGATGTTTGTGAAGCCACGGTCAATGAAGTATACAACGAAATGCAGGCACTCCGCGAAGGCGATATTGATCCAGAAGAACTCTTGCTGGTCAAGAATTATTTGATCGGCACCCTGCTCGGCGATCTTGATGGGCCCTTCCACATCATAGCACGCTGGAAGAACCTGGTCCTGAACGGACTGGACGACAGCTTCTTCTACCACTCCGTAAACACCATCAAAAATATCACTGCTGATGAATTGAAGGCCATGGCCAACAAGTACCTGCAGCCCGAAGATTTTTATGAGTTGGTGGTGGTTTAGTTTGCTGACAATGCCGTAACTTCTGTCTTCAACGATAGAAGTATGGAACGCCGAAATTTCTTGCGCTCATCTGGTATTTTTGCTGCGGGCATTTATGCAGGCAATGCCAAAGCCATTGCTGGCCCCTTTCAGCCAGGAGAGCTGCTGCACAATATTCCAGCAGATAAAAGACTCGACCCCAGTTGGGTAAGGTCTTTGTCAAAAAGGGGATATGTCACCAAGTACATCAAGACCAGAAACGAGCTCAAGTACATCGGCATGCCGGTTGGCGGCATCAATGCGGGCACGGTCTATCTCGGTGGTGATGGAAGACTCTGGTTATGGGATATTTTTAATGCCAATCAGGAAGGGATAGATCCAAAGACGATTGAGTGGGCATCCAATTTACATGTTGGTAAAAAAGTAAGGCCTCGCGACGGTTCCGCCTATGTTCAACCGGCCAAAGACATCAGGCCACTTGAACAGGGGTTTGCTTTTAAAATTGTCATTGCAGGCAAAACCATCATCAAGAAAATGGAAGCCTCGGATTGGGATGATATTATTTTTGAAGCCACCTACCCCATGGCCAAAGTGAGGTATGTCGACAAACAATTGCCCATAGACATCACGGCTGAAATATTTTCTCCTTTCATCCCACTGGATGAAAAAAATTCCTCATTGCCCTGTACTGTTTATTCCTTCAACATAAAAAACAGGTCTGCGTCAACTATCTCTGTTGATGTGCTTGGATGGCTTGAAAACAAGGTTGCGCCCAGGTCTGCAAAGGAGTCAGACAAGCGCATCAATACTGTTTTTTCAGACAAGAACACGCAGGGCGTTTTCTGTTCAATCGGGTTGAATGCAAATCCAGGGCTATCAGCTGCAGCGGATTATGGTAGCCTGTCCATTGCTTCAATTGGTAAACAGGCGATCGCTCAAACCAATTTTTCATTGCCCATCACATCTTCCTCTTTTGGTCAACAAATTGCTGACAAAACAGAAAAGGGGATTGCAGATCGGCTGATGGCATCGGTCTGTACTTCGCATCAAATTGCTCCCAATCAAACTGCCTCAACTGAAACAGTGATCAGCTGGCATTTTGTGAATTTGAGATTGCACAAAGCCATTCAAGACAAGGGCCGGTATTACAACAACTGGTTCAAGTCTGCAGATGCAGTGTCCGCCTATGTTGCAGCGAATGCCCAGCAACTTTTTTCAGAAAGCAAACGATGGAAGCAGACCTGGTATGACTCCAGTTTGCCCTGGTGGTTCCTGGAAAGAACGTTTTTGAACATCTCTACACTTGCTACTACCACTGCGCACCGTTTTGAGTCTGGCAGGTTCTATGCCTGGGAAGGGGTGGGTTGTTGCGAAGGAACCTGCATGCATGTTTGGCAATATGCTCATGCCATGGGGCGGATTTTTCCTTCCATAGAAAGGGATACAAGAGAAAGGGTAGACCTTGGTCTTTCGCTGCAATCCGATGGGATGATCTGGTACCGCGGTGAAGTGGTCAAGGGGCCAGCCATTGACGGGCAGGCGGGCACCATCCTCCGGATCTACCGTGAGCACCAGATGAGCGCAGATGATAGCTTCCTGAAAAAGAATTGGGAGAAAATAAAACTGGCCAGCCAATGGGTCATCAACCAGGACCGGAACAATGATGGCATGGAAGATACGCCCATCGAAAACACCCTGGATGCTGTATGGGATGGCGAGATTGCATGGTTGGTCGGGCTTTGCATTGCAGCGGTAAAAGCGGCAGAGCAGATGGCCATTGAAATGAAAGACGATGTTTTCGCCAAGACCTGTGCAGACTATGTTGCACTGGGCAGCAAGAACATGGATGAAAAATTATTCAATGGCGAATATTATATCCATCGACCCGATGAAATAAAAGGCCGTGAAAAACTGGGCTCTTACAATACCTGTCATATCGACCAGGTCTATGGGCAAAGCTGGGCGCACCAGGTGGGCCTGGGCAGGATCAACGACAAGGAAAAAACCCTGTCTGCCCTGAGGGCTTTGTGGAAATACAATTTCACCCCCGATGTTGGTCCCTATATAAAAGACAGACCGGGCGGAAGGCCTTATGCCCTGCCGGGCGAAGGTGGACTGGTGATGAATACCAATCCTAAAAATGAAGCCAGACCCTATGGAGAAAAAATCACCTGGCAGCTGGGATATTTCCATGAATGCATGAGCGGTTTTGAACACCAGGTTGCTGCACACATGATGGCAGAAGGCATGGTGGATGAGGCCCTGGTCCTGACCCGCATGATCCACGACCGCTATCATGCCGGAAAAAGAAATCCCTTCAATGAAATTGAATGCAGCGACCACTACGCGCGGGCCATGGCAAGTTATGGCAGCTTCATCACGGCCTGTGGTTTTGAGTACCATGGCCCCAAGGGCTATATGCGCTTCGCTCCTAAAATGGGTGCCGACAATTTCAGAGCACCTTTCACAGCCGCATCAGGCTGGGGCAGCTACAGCCAGAAAATAGACAAACAACAATTGGATGCAAAACTGACAGTTGCCTACGGATCGGTTGCGCTGCAAGCATTTTCTTTGCAACATGCAAACAAGGTCACTCGTCCGGTGGTGAAGCTGGAAGGCAAAATCATTCCTGCTACCATCAAACAGGAAGGAGACAACTGCACCATCAGTTTTAAACAACCCATTGCTGTTTCAACCAACCAAACACTACACATAACAATCTGAACATGATCATTACAAACAACAAAGTGGTATCCATCAACTATGTGTTGAAAGATGAATCGGGCAATGTATTGCAAGGCAATGATGGCTTTACGCCAGAAGAATATTTGCACGGGGCAGACAATATTCTCCCAGGACTGGAGCGGGCACTCGAAGGGCTGAAGCAAGACCAGGTCATCGATGTTGTCATTTATCCTGAAGAGGCCTATGGCCCCAAGGAAGTCAGCCTGGTCATTGAAGTGGCCAACGAGGATCTTGACAATCCTGATGAAATAAACGAAGGAGAGTACATTGAATTGTTTGATGGAACGGAGGCCATTGTTGTGGAGAAAAATGATGACCATATCATTGTCGATGCGAATCACCCGTTGGCAGGACAAATACTCTATTATACCGTTAAGGTTTCTGGCATAAGGGATGCAACGGAAGAGGAAATCATCAATGGCGAACCTTCAAAAACAGTGCAGGGGTCCTGTGGTCCTGCAGGTTGTTGCTGATTAAATAAATAGCATGACATCAAGATGGATTTTTTTATGCTGCTTTCAAATGGTTGCCACAATCCTTTCTGCACAGGAGTTGTACAAGGCACCAGCCCCTTCTACAAAAACAAAATGGATCAGTCCTGAAAACATCAGTGGCAAGCAAGGTGCAGGTGGCAAATCAAATCAAGGGGCAAAGGGCAGCGCATTTCTCACAGTGAAAGCTGGTGAACAATTGGTGATGATGGACGTGAAGGGTGCTGGCATCATCCGCCGCATGTGGCTCAGTGGTACCATCCCCAGAAGCGAAGAGCAAAGAAGAATGGTAAGGATTGACATGTACTGGGATGGGAGCAAGAAGCCCGCAGTGTCAGCCCCAATTGGTGATTTTTTTGGATTAGGGCTGGGTCTTTCGGTGCCCTATAAAAATGCATTGTTCTCCAACCCCGAAGGACGTTCATTCAATTTTACCATTCCGATGCCTTACAGGACTGGAGCAAAAGTTGTCATCACCAATGAATCATCTGCTCATGCACTGGTTTGGTATGACATTAATTACACGGAGGAAAAAGTTCCAGATGATGCGCTGTATTTCCATGCCTACTGGAACCGGGATATGCATACGGCATTAGGAACAGATCATGTCATTCTTCCACAGGTCAATGGAAAGGGAAGGTTTTTGGGAACCAATATTGGTGTAATCGGAGATTCCGCTTACCGCAATACCTGGTTTGGAGAAGGTGAGGTGAAGGTCTATTTGGATGGTGATAAACAATTGCCAACACTGGCCGGCACAGGAACAGAAGATTATATAGGAACAGGTTGGGGTCAAGGCGAATACCAGGACCAGTACCAGGGTTCGTTGGTTTCAGATAGCAAAAATGATGTCTATGCATTTTACCGGTATCATGTTCCCGACCCTGTATATTTTCAACACGATTGCAAAGTGACGATCCAGCAGATAGGAAACACCAGTGTAAAGAACCTCCGTGAAATGCTGGCAAAGGGCATACAACTCAAGCCAGTATGGGTTTTCAAGCAAGGTAGCAATGCTGATATTTTCAATCTTCAGGGGAATCCTCCTGAGCAAGTCCTTTTGCTCGACAGGCCAGACATCAAAGGGATCAACGATCCAGTGTTTGACAAAGAAGCTTTTGGTGCTAATTTTTACAGGAGTGATGACGTTTCATCTGTTGCTTATTTTTATTTGAACAAGCCATTCAGCAACCTGCCTGAAATGAAAGACAAACAGCTGCAGATTAAAGGGATGAAAGAAAAAGTATGGACCAGAAAAAAATAATTTGATCATGAAAAAACTGAAATACTTGTTGCCTTTGTTTTTTTTGATTGCGTGCAACACTACAACCAATAAAGACAGTGAAATGCAAAAGGGAACATTTGGATATGATTTGGAATTCTTGCGCAAGCACCACAAGGACATTGTGCTTTTGGAAAATGGGGACGCCCAATTGATCGTACTGCCGGCCTATCAGGGACGCATCATGACCAGCACGGCAGAAGGCAATGCTGGAGCGAGTTTTGGCTGGTTGAACCACGAACTGATTGCCTCGGGAAAGTTCACTGAGCATTTCAGTGCATTCGGTGGTGAGGAAAGATTCTGGCTCGGACCAGAAGGAGGACAATTCTCTATCTACTTTAAAAAAGGCGTTGATTTTACATTTGACAATTGGTTTGTACCCAAGGAGCTGGACACGGCTCCGTTTGATCTTGTTGCTTCCGAAAAATCATCTGCGCAATTTGAAAAGCAAATGCATCTTAAAAATTTTTCAGGAACTGCTTTTGACCTAAAGGTTAACCGCAACATCAGCCTGTTGAATGATGCAACCATTCAACAATTCTTGGGAAAGCTCCCCGCAGGAGTAAAGACAGTCGGATTTCAGTCAGACAACATGATCACCAATACAGGCACTGCCGAATGGAACAAATCATCGGGCATGCTTTCCATCTGGATCCTTAGCATGTTGAATGCCGGCAACCAGACTTCGATTGCAATACCCTACAAAAAAGGGGATTCAGCAACGCTCGGCAAAATTGTCACGGATGATTATTTCGGTAAAGTACCGGTAGAAAGATTGAAGGTTGGGGATGGATTGATTTTGTTCAAGGCAGATGGCATCCAGCGCAGCAAGATTGGTCTTTCACCTGCTCGTGCCCTTTCCATGGCCGCCAGCTATGATGCTACAAACAATGTATTGACCATTGCCCAGTTCAGCTTGCCTGAAGGGAAAACAGACTATGTCAATTCACTCTGGGAGCAACAGCAACATCCATTTGCTGGTGATGCAGTCAATGCCTACAACGATGGACCCATTGAAGGAAAGCAGATGGGTAAGTTTTATGAGCTGGAAAGTTCATCACCCGCAGCGTCCCTGGCCCCCGGGCAAAGCCTTAGCCATTTTCACAGAACCATCCACCTGAAAGGAACCAAAGCTGACTTGAATACAATTGTTCAGCAGTTGCTGGGGGTTGGAATTGATGAACTTGTGTTGTAAATTTTTGACAGGAAGTTTTAGTGCTCGTTTCTTTCGCCAACATCAATATCCATGGTAAAGATATAGTGCACCATAGGTCCAATTGGGAGCTTCAAGGCCAGGATAATTGAAGCGGTCCATCATCAGCGCAACATAGCGAAATGGATATCCTTCGGGCAATTGAACAACATTGGGCCAAACCCTTGAACCGGATGTTTCATCCCATGGCGGAAGGTCCATCTTGAGTGTGCCGGCTTCCTTGAGATCAGGATAGGTATAGACATAAATCTTCCGGTCTTTGCTACCCGAAAAACAATAGAACTGGTTTCCGATTTTTTGGATAGAGGTTCCTGTGGAGTTAAACGCAACGGGCCCTGCAATCTTTTTATAGCCGTTGTTCCAGGCATCAGATTCCAGCATGATGGCCTTGTATCCATTTTCATTTGTACAGGTCAACATCCTCCATTTTTTTGCCTTGGCATCAAAAAGGATATGCGGATCTTCGTAATCACCCACCATGCCAAAGGGCGTTGCCCGCATGATGGAAAAGCCAAACCGCGGATCTTGTTTGCTTTCAATGGTGAGCAATTGTTTTTTCTCCTGCTTGTTGGCAAAAGCGCTGAAACCCGTTGTGAGCCCACGCCACATGCCATCTTTCCTATCGTAATAAACATGTGAAGCCACTTCGTTCCTGAGCAATCCATCTTGTCTGTCAAATACAATAACCCCTTCCATCTTGATGTCAAATACCGAAGGACTCATGCTGAAAACACCTTGCATGGGATGCGGCAATCCGCGGCCCCTGACAGTCATGGTATACCATAGTCTTCCTTTGTCGAGCAGGGGATCACCATTTTCATAGGTGATGGCCCTGATGTCTGCCAGCCCTGTTCCAGAGCTGAGCGATGATTCCACTTTTTCGATGTCAACCCTTCCTTTTTCAAGGGTTAAAAAAAGCCTGGACTGAAATGCGTTGATACAGTCCATTTTTCTGAGGTCAAGGTATTCGCTGATCTCAAATTGCGCAACTGGTTTTGGAAGCTCATTGTTTTGCAAATACAGCACCATGCCGCTTCCCAGCATTTGCAGGATGATTTTTCCTTTGATGTTGTTTGTTTCACCAGCCTTGAGGGCGATGGATTTTTCAATAAGGGTGATGGAATCTTTGACAATCTTGATTCTTGCATCCACCATGTTGTGATCATCAAAAACAGCGGTGATGGTGCATTGATTTTTTTGATGTTCATCAGAGAATTCAAATCCGATTTCTCCTTTTCCCCTGCAGCTGTCCAGTTCAATTGTATAGGTGGCAAAAGGGTTGAAGCCACCAAACCATATCGCGGTCGAAGATTTTTCTGACGATTGTATAGATAAGCGATTCCCACTTGTTTGTATACTGGCTTGTGCTGCAAGCCGATGCGCAGTCGGATACATGACAGGCATCCCGATGATTTCGTTGGGATGCAAGGCTGACAAAGGAATAGACATGTCCTTGTCAAACAAAAAACGTCTCACGGCCTGTCTTGTGAATTGAATCCCCTCTGGTGTATCCTGTTGCTGCGCCATCATTGGAGTAATTGCCATGATGCTATAAAATACTAAACAGCAGATTGGTTTCAGAAAGGGGTTGATCTTTTTCATGGGTACTTTCATTGTTGTCCGGGCATGTATTGTTTTTCCATGTTCTTCAGTACATCTTCCTTGTAAAACAATACATCCTTGAATTGTCCTTTGGTGTACATCTCTGCCTGGTCTTTGAAATGTTTGGATGCAGGGTCTCCGCTTTCTCCACCGGCCAGCAAAGATTTTGCTTTTATCTTTTTCCCAAATTCAACAGCGCAGATAAAACTGTTTCCGCCATAGCCATAGCGTTTTTTGGTGCCTTCGGATGTACGGGAATTGAAGGAAGGAAGGCTTCCCCAGGCAGAAGAGGCAAAGGGTGATGGAAGGCTGGGCTGGTTGTCGTCAAACCTTGATTTCATCGCATTGCTGATGCGTTGAAAACGGTTGACCTCTCCCCAGGCAATTTCCCAGGTGCCATAGTCGGCCTTCAACTTTTTCAGGGTTTCGATCAGAAAACTGATCTTGGTCGCATCAGGCATTTCCTTCAACATCCTTGGCAATTCAAAGGGAAGATCGAGGGGTCCTTTTTTTCCTCTTGTCAGAAAAGGCAACACACGCTCCGCCCAATGGATGGCAATGGTGGTGGCCACCGAGTTGGCAGCAGACCTTCTGTCCCAGGCACTCAGCAGTTGTATGGCCTTGTTGATCTCTGGTTTGGTGTCATCAGCAATCGCTGTTCTGTTGGCGCTGATCAATGATGGCAACAAAACATCGAAGGCCGCGAGATGGGTATCATATCCAGCAGCAATCAAACTCTTGATGTCATATTTTTCCCGGCTGCCCAATACCCTCACCGCATTGACGCCA
>JBIJAE010000263.1:0-2938 GCA_044345895.1 Chitinophagaceae bacterium | reverse complement strand
TAGGAAGAAAAACAGCCAATGTAATCACGTCAGTGATTGATCAGCAACCGAACATGGCGGTGGATACCCATGTTTTCCGTGTATCTGCCAGACTAGGTCTAACCCGTGGAGCCAAAACCCCATTGGCAGCAGAGAAACAATTGATCAAAAATATTCCGAAAGAATTGGTGCACAAGGCCCACCACTGGCTGATCTTGCATGGCCGGTATACTTGCCTTGCCAGAAACCCCAAATGCGGGGAATGTGGATTAACCGCCATCTGCCTTTACCACAAGGCCAATAACAAAGTGTAAGAGAATCAAGCCTGTGCTTATTGCATAGAAAACCCATCCAGTGACGCATAAGACATGATGCGGTCCATTGAACTGTGTGCAGGGCTGAACTTGATATTGTTGAGCACATCGAATCCTTCCTTCATCTGGGCGTATTGCTCCATCATGGCAGGGTTGTTTTCGATGAAAAATAAGAAGTGGGCACTTTCTTCAGAAGACATTTCATTGTAGAGGTAACGCAACATAGATTCAGATATTAATGAGCTCATAGTCAGCCTTTTATCAATTATACATGATTGAAAAAGGATAGTCGGATTTGATGGTCATTAACAGGATAGAAGAATGGAATGGTTGTCAGATTTTGGTCTTAAAATCACCTGACCCCTCTAAAACGGAAATAATTGCATGAT
The DNA here is from genome assembly GCA_044345895.1 of Chitinophagaceae bacterium. Classification (GTDB taxonomy): domain Bacteria; phylum Bacteroidota; class Bacteroidia; order Chitinophagales; family Chitinophagaceae; genus Pollutibacter. Next base: position 2,256 of record JBIJAE010000263.1, on the reverse strand, counting down.
ATTGTTCTGGCATGAACAGTTTTCACTACTAATACTTAATCTCATTTCTCCTTGACAAGGAATACATCTTCATTGTCTCGCTTCATGAGATACTGCTCGCGAGCAACTTTTTCCATCCAGAGCGGATTTGTCTTGATCAGGTCGATATCGCTTTTGGTCTTTTCGATCTGGTCCTTATAATACTGTTTGCTCTGCTTGAGTTCATTCAATTCAGCCCTATACTGCAGGTGCAGGAACAGGTTGTTGTGGTCGAAAAACAACATCCAGCCCACAAAGAAAATAGTGGCCAGTACAAACTTGTTTTTGAAAATGCGGAGGAGCTTCATTGATTGTATAAAATTAGGAATTTTTTCCGGTCCCTGCTCCTCAGCACCTTGTCCATTGCATTTCGTACCTTGCACCCAATGGAAAAATCAAATTTTGTAGACCAGATAAGGGTGTTTTGCAAAAGCGGACACGGTGGTGCGGGCAGCAAGCACTTTGCGCGGACGAAATTCAATGCCCAGGCAGGGCCCGATGGAGGCGATGGCGGACGGGGTGCCCATATCATCCTCAGGGGCAACAAGCACTTGTGGACACTGCTTCACCTTCGTTATTATAAGAATGTCATCGCGGAAGACGGACAGGGCGGGAACAAGAACAACATGACCGGCCGGGAGACAAGGATGGGGAAATCCTGGAAGATGGTCAGGAGATCATCTGGGTTAAAGGTGGACGCGGCGGACTGGGCAACAAGAACTTTGCCACCGCCACCAACCAGGCACCAGAATATGCACAACCCGGTGAGGAAGGATTTGAGGGCTGGAAAGTACTTGAGCTGAAAGTGTTGGCGGATGTAGGACTGGTAGGCTTCCCCAATGCCGGAAAATCAACCCTGCTCTCTTCTATGACGGCAGCAAAGCCCAAAATTGCAGATTATGCATTTACCACCCTAACCCCACAACTGGGTATGGTGGAATACCGCGACGGAAAATCCTTTTGCATTGCAGATTTGCCGGGTATCATTGAAGGCGCTGCTGAAGGGAAGGGTCTCGGCCATCGCTTCCTGCGCCATATCGAAAGAAACCCTGTGTTGGTTTTCCTGATCCCTGCAGACAGCAAGGACCACAAAAAAGAACTGGAGATCCTGCTCAATGAACTCGAGGAATACAATCCGGAACTGCTCGATAAAAAATTCATCATCGCTGTTAGCAAAAATGATATGCTGGATGATGAGCTGAGAACAGCAATTGCAAAAGAACTTCCAACGGATATTCCGCATGTGTTCATTTCATCAGTATCCGGTTCCGGACTGCTGGAACTGAAAGACATGCTTTGGAAAGAACTTCAGTAGAGGAGGAATGAAGGAGCGGAGGGGAAACCTAAACACCTAAACCACCAAGATGTCAGCGCTGAAAAAAGGCCTACAACAACTTGCCATCCTCTTGCAACTGCTCTGGGCCTTTTTGCCGGCAATCTTGTTCATCCTGTTTGCTTATGTTTTTTTCTCAGGTTTTGTACAGGGGAAGGATATCATCCTCACGGGCCTGAAATCAAGGCAGACAGGGCTTTTCTTTATCATTGGCCTGCTGTTTTGGGTATTGATTACTTGGTATACCTCCAGGCTCATCGCTTACAACCACGACAGGCTGTTCCAGGTGGCCCAAAAGGGGCTTTACCATGCCCCAAGAATCCTTGGTTATGCTTGCTTCACGGTAACAATTATCGCCCTGGCGGTGCTCAATCCCGCAGAAAGCAACAACTGGATAGAACTGATGATTCTCAGCATCTCTGCAATCGGCTATGGAGTGTTGCATCCCCTGTTTGAAAAAATAAAAAACAAAAGCAACAGAAAAGCACTGATCCTCTACAGAAATGGTCTTTGGCTGCTCTTTATCATCATCATTGGAACAATGGTGTTGTTAAACACAATCCTGTCATACATCTGTATGTTGCCAGTACTGCAAGCAGGATATCTTTTTCTTGTGATTACCAGAAAGAAAATCAGTGAAAACAATCAGAAGCATCATCCGGATCCTGCTCACAAAAACCTGATCAACATCCAGTTGGCGTATCATCATCTTGTTGTCTGGATTTTCACAGACAAGGAAGGCAAAAGAGAGTCCTTGAAAAAAGAGCTGATGATACAGACAGAGAAAAATATCTTTCTCTGGTTCAACATCTTTTCTTTCGCCGCCATGCTTGTTTATTTTGCTGCGGTCTTCTCCATTTCATTTTCCCGCTACATCACATCACTGCCCATCATCCTGCTTTCCT
>JBIJAE010000024.1:0-11916 GCA_044345895.1 Chitinophagaceae bacterium | reverse complement strand
CTCCGGCTTTGGGATGCCCAGCCGGAAACAACAGTGTTTCTGCTTTTTTCAGGTCACTGAACACGGTGTTGTACACTTCAATCACAGAGGCCCTGGGCTTGTTGATGTCGCTTTCTTTTGACAGCGAGGCAAGCCTCAATGGAACGCCACCATACAATTGCACCAGTTGGAAATAAGACCAGCCCCTGAGAAAATAGGCTTCACCAAGAATCCTGTTCTTGATATCGTTATCAATATTCTGGTTGAGGGGTTCGATGTTTTCAAGCACGGTGTTTGCTCTTGAAATGATGGTGTAGAATCCGACCCATGGTCCGTCTACTCCCCAGTATCCTTGAGGGTTTCCAGCTCCGGATGTTCCCAGGAACCAATCGGTACCTGAAACATGGTCATCATCCAGCATGGTCAGGTTCCAGATGGGTTGCAAATAAAGATCATATGTGTACAATGCGCTGTATACGCCATTGATGGCTGTTTTTGCATCGTTTTCATTCTTGTAGAAATTTTCCGGAGACAAGAAAGAATAGGGCTTTTCCATCAGTGCTTTTTTGCAGGAGGAAAGCGAAAAAATGACAAGAAGAATTCCGGTCATCCATTTGATTGCTATAGTATGTTTCATTTTCACTTTGTTTAGTTGGACAGGTGATTAGAAATTGCAGCGAATTGTAAATTGGAAAGTCCTTGCATTGGGATAACCGCCAAGATCAACACCGAACAATGCGGGGTTGTCTCCATAGCTGTTGATCTCAGGATCAAACCCAGAATATTTTGTAAAGGTGTAGAGGTTGTTTACGCCCAATGCCAACCTTATGGCACTTACTCCCCTGATGGTGTTGGCGGGAAGGGTATAACCCAGTGTCACATTTTTGATCCTTACAAAGCTTCCATCTTCTATGAATCTTCTGCTGAACAACAAGGTTCTCCAGAACTGTCGAATGGCCTTGGGTCCGGTTGCAGCTGTATTGTTTTTTCCTTCTTGCCATGCACCATCCAATACTTCCTGGCTGATGTTTTTTGAGGTGCCAATGTTGCCATTGAATGCGGTATTCATGTTCACGATATCATTGCCCTGCACACCGTTGATGAAAACGTTGAGTTCAAATTTCTTGTATTGAAAGCTGTTGGTCAACCCGAAAAAATAATCTGGGTTTACATCCCCAATGATCATCCTGTCAGTAATGGAGATGGATGATGGGTCTCGGTCGAGGTTGAGGTATTTGATTTCTCCAATCATTCTTCGGATGATGGCTGCAGGCTGGTTGGCAAAGGCAGGAGAGCTTCTCACTTCAGCCTCATTGTCAAAAAAGCCATTTTCAACATGCCCGATCAGGGCGCCAATGGGGTAGCCAGCCAGCTGTACAAAAGGAGCGTCCCTGGTGGAGATCCTGGATGCATATTGTTCTTTGATGCCATCCCCCAGGCTCAGGATTTTGTTCCTGTTGAAAGCAATGTTTCCGCTGGTCTTCCAGGTGAAATTTTTCTTGTTGATCACGTTATAGTCCATGGACACCTCAAGTCCTTTGTTTTGTACAGATCCTGAATTTTTCAATTGGCGTTGAAAGCCAGTTGAAGAAGGTGTGGTTACATATTGCAGCAAATCATTTGTTCTCTTGAGGTAGACATCAACATGAATGTTCAACCTGTCCTTGAACATGCCAAGGTCAAATCCTCCATTGTAGGCGCTGGTGGTTTCCCATTTCAGCGATGCATTGGCTGGTCCTGAAAATACATCATCTGCAAGACCGGTTTGGAGCGCTCCATTGAAGGGGTAGTTGTAGACGTTCAGTTTTGACAGCGATGCATAAGAGCCGATACCCTGATTGCCGGTTTGTCCAAAACTCAGACGGAACGTAAGGTTGCTGATTTTGTCAAAGTCCTTCATGAAGCCTTCTTTGTGTGCCTTCCATGAAAAACCGGAAGAAGCAAATCCCGCCCACTTGTTGTCTTTACCGAACTTGCTTGATCCATCTTCACGATAGGAGAGGGAGAAAACATATTTATCGTTATAGGAATAATTCATCCTTCCCAGAAAGGAGATCAAGGTTGATTGAAAACGGTTGGTTGAAACGGGCATGATTTGTTCAGCCGATTCCAAGTTTTCATTTTGCAGGATGTCATTGGGGAAGGTTTTTGCTTCCACCCTTTTGTTCTGGCCATTGCTTCTTTCAAAAGTGGATGCACCTGTAACAACAATGCTGTGCTTGTTGAATTTCCGGTTATAGGTCAGCAATCCTTCAGATACCATGCTGCTCCAGAGATTGTCTGATTTCAATCCCCATCCCCTGATGCTGAATCCTTCGTATACGCTTCTGGGATAGTATTGGTCACGGGTATTCGACCCATGGTTGAAACCGAGATTACCCCTGATTTTCAGGTATTTCCCAATGCTCGCTTCAATATAATTGGAAGAGAAAATATTAAGGGCCGTCACCTTGTTCAATACATTATTCGTGTAGATGACAGGATTGGTAATGAAAAAACCTTCACCTGATCCATCAAATTCCTCAACAGAGTCGATTGTTGCAGGAAAGGTGATGGCAGAGCGGATGACGCCAGCACTGGCTGCATCAGACTTGTCAGTGCCGGTTTTCACGCCATTGGTGATGGAATTGGAAACCGTATTGCTGCTGCCAATTTTGATGTTCTTGCCGATGTTCCTGTAGAGGTTGTAGCTCAGTCCGATTTTCCTGAAATTGGAATTCTGAACAATCCCGCTCTGGCTGATGTGGTTCATGGTAAGGCTATGGCTACCGTTTTCAGAACCCCCTGAAACATTCAATGTATACTGTTGCTGGAATCCATTCCTGAAAATGGCATCCTGCCAGTTGGTATTCAAATTCTTTAACGGATCAAGATTGGCATATGGCATGGTATAGCTTGTTCCATCATACCGGTTGGCATTGAGGAAGGAAAGGTTCTGGTATGCGGCATATTCGTAAGGGGAGAGCACATCAATTTTTCTGGTAATTTCAGACATGCCAAGGTTGGCAATCAGTTCAACCTTGTCTTTGCCAACCCTTCCTTTTCTTGTGGTAATCAACACAACCCCATTGGCACCCCTGGATCCGTAGATGGCAGTGGCAGAAGCATCTTTCAAAACATCAATGGATTCAATGTCATTGGGGTTGATGAAGGCCATAACATTGAGGGTCTGCTTCTCGTCTCCGCCAATAGAAGAAGGCGTTGTACCGCTGCTGGTATTGTTGAAGGGAACGCCATCAATTACATAGAGTGGCTCTGTTCCACCAAGGAAAGAATTGGATCCCCTTACCCTGATGCTGAGACCGGCCCCCGGTGCTCCATCATTTTGGGTAACATTGACACCCGCCAGTTTTCCCTGGATGGCCTGAAGAATATTGGTTGGGCTTTCCCGGATCAGGTCTTCACGGGAAATGCGTTGAACGGCACCGGTTGCATCTGCTTTTCTGATGCTGCCATATCCCACAACGATGACATCGTTCAGGTTGGTTACCTGGGTTTTCATTACAATGGTTAAATTGGCATTTTTCCCGATCAACACATCTGTGGTTTCCATCCCCAGAAATGATACTGAAATTGATTTTGCATTGGCCGTTGACCGGATGCTGAACTCACCATTTTTCCCGGTAAGGGTTGTTGCAGTGGTTCCCTTGACGGTGATGCTGGCGCCAACCAGGGGTTCTCCCGTTTCTGAAACCACTTTACCCGAAACGGTTCTTGTTTGTGCGAAGCTGTTGATGCACAGGAATAAGGCAGCAACCACAATGAAGCAGTACTTTTTACACATAAGCAATTGTTGATTTGGTCCTCAAGATAATGATTTATGGTAAAAAAATGCAGTTTCGCAATCGTTTGCGGTAGGCTATTTTGTGTACAATTTTAACAAGAACTGAATCGTGGTTATATTGGCTGGAAATAGTCTGTAGCATGAATGTCATATGGCGAAATTGTCAGGTATTGCTGTTGCTCTTGTTGCCCTTTTGGACACAGTCACAATCTTCCAATGAACTCAAACTTGAAAATGCAAACATCAGGGTTAAATGGACCCATTCCGCAGCAGGGTGGAAGGTCAGTGGAGTTGCCTTGAAACGTGGATCATCCTGGGTCAGCGTGGGGAAACCCTCTGGCGAATATACCTTCCTCTTTAGTGCCACCAAACCCAATGAAAAACCTGATACATCTTTCACCTTGAATACGGGGGGAAGTTATCCTGAAATGGCCTACAAGACCCAGCAAAAATCATGGGTAGATGCTACCAATCCCGTTTCCCTGAACACAGCTGGGCAGGCCCATCATTATTTTCCAGAAAAGGCAACGCGTACTATTGATGGTGCAATGGTGTTTGAACACGAGGATGAAAAAGCAAGCATTCAAACATCATGGAAGTTTGATCCTGCATTTCCATCAGATATCATCGTGCAACAAACCATCAGGGTTCATCAACCTGGATATTTTTCAGTAGCAACGCCCACGATTGCCACTGTTGATGTATCTGATATGGCCTGGGGCATGATCCCCGGATATTTTCAGGGCAGTTCCATCCAGGATGATTTTATATTGGGATACACCTATGGGCAAGGCGTTCCCTCCTTGCCGGCCATATACAGAGAAAGGACCGCAAGCACCTTGAGCCCTTTGGTCACTACAAAATCAGGGGTGACGATTGCAGTCATTCCCGATCCTGTTTACTGCAGGAATCCCTGGGATAGCCTCGTCATGACACATGACAATTGGAATATTGGTCTGTCACACAAGAACAGGAAATCAGCACTCGCGCCAACCCTGTATTATCCTGTATTGGGTGAGCCCAAGTCAAAATTGAAAGCCGGCGATCTTCTCCAGTTTTCTTATCGCATTAGCATGGTGGATGGTGATTGGTTTAAGGTCCTGAACCATGCAGTCTATGATGTTTTCAAGTTCAAGGAAGCATTGGCCTTGAGGGAAAGCAAACAATCGCTTACCGATCGTATTCAAAAAATGCATCTCTATCTGAAAGATCCCAAGCTTTCCCTTTGGAATATCAAGGAGTATAAAGGAATGAAGATCGGTGCACAATCATACCTGGGCGGTGTTGTTGGGTCTAACAAGGATGCCATGAAGAATTCGGATTATGGTGCCATGTGGATGCTGGCCAATGCAACCGGAGATCGTCAATTGAAAGATGAAGTTTTGCCCTACGCGCTTAATTTCAAATTGCAGCAACAGATCAAGGATGAAGGCTTTTTCAAAGGAGCACTTGAAGGCCAGTATTATCTGTTCAATTCCCAGCGTTTTGTTGAAGAGTGGGGTGATGTGGTTGAGCCGATTGCAGTCACTTATTATACCATGCTGGATCTTGGCAATATCTTGCTTTTTGAACCGGATAACCAGGCCTTGAAAGAAAGCCTGAAGGCGGGTGCTGATTGGTTGCTAAAGACCCAAAATACTGATGGAAGCTGGGCTGTGGCCTATGATAAAAAAACAGGCGAAGAGGTTTTCCGCGACCTCAAAGACCTTCGACCTACTTTTTACGGATTGATGATTGCTTACAAGTTTTTGAAAAATCCCCAATACTTGATGGCTGCAGAAAAAGCAGCAAGATGGTACATCGACAATGGCAGTTCAAAGGGACATTTTCTCGGTGTTTGTGGTGATGCCCGTTACAATCCTGATTTCGCAACAGCGCAATCTGCGCAAGCCTTTTTGGATCTCTATGAGATGACAAAAAACAACCTCTACAAAACGGCAGCCATTGCTTGTGCAAAATTCTATACGGCTTCCATTTATACCCATCCCATACCCAACAATAGCATCAAGAAAGTGAATGGAATAATGAGGCAAGACTGGGAAATTTCACAGTCCGGATTAAGCTTTGAACACGGCGGTATTTTTGGTTCAGCCAATACCCATGGCCCCATTCAATTGGCGAGCCATGCAGGATTGTTTGTTCGCATGCATCAATTAACAGGAGAGAAAATATTCATCGACATGGCAAGAGCTGCAGCATGGGGAAGGGATGCCTTTGTTGACCCTAAAACCAGTGTGGCCTCTTATTATTGGCGCGCGATGAACCGTGGCGCCGGGCCCTATCCACACCATGCCTGGTGGCAGATTGGATGGTTGACAGACTACCTGATGGCGGAAGCTGAACTCCGCTCCAAGGGCGCAGTTAAATTCCCGCGTGGCTTTGTCACACCCAAGGTGGGTCCACACCAAACCTATGGATTTGCAGCCGGAACCATCAATGGCATCAAAGCCAATCTGTTGATCGATGCACAAAAAGTGCAGTTGGACAATCCTGTGATTGACCATATCCTGTCTAGGTCTGTTGATGGCAAAAAGCTTTTCATTGTCCTGCTCAACAACAGTGCACATCCCGCATCTTTCAAGATAAAAATCGGTGATGCTTCATGGGTAAAAAAACAATTGCCTGCGGCGGGGATAGAGGTCCTGAACATGGATTGGTATTGACTTTATCCTGCTCATTATTTCATCAGCACAATCAATTCATCAGATGATTTTTTTTCAACGCTTATTTTTATCATTGGCTCCTGTCCTCTTTTTCTCAATTTCATTTGCGCAAAAGAGTACTGTTCCTGTCTCTTTGACCGCAGGTGGATACAAGTTGGTTTGGGCCGACGAATTCAACGTAAATGGTGCGCCGGATACCAGCAAATGGTCCTATGAGAAAGGCTTTGTAAGGAATAATGAATTGCAATGGTACCAAACCGAGAATGCCACTTGCGAAAATGGTATGTTGGTGATCGAAGCAAGAAGGGAAAACAGACCAAACCCTCTTTATGAAGAAGGAAGCAATGATTGGAAAAAAAGCCGAAAGAACATCTTGTATACCTCCTCAAGTTTGAATACCAGGAAAAAGTTTTCTTGGCAGTATGGTCGTTTTGAAATGCGTGGACGCATAAACATTGATAAAGGCATGTGGCCCGCGTGGTGGACGCTTGGTGACACAAAACGATGGCCTGCCAATGGGGAAATTGACATCATGGAGTATTACCGTGGTTCACTGTTGGCCAATATTGCCTGCTTGAACAGCAATGGATACAGTGCAAAATGGTACGGAAAAAAACACCCAACTGATTCTCTGGGTGGCGCAGAATGGGCCAGCAAGTTTCATGTATGGCGCATGGATTGGACAGACCGTGAAATATCCCTTTTTGTGGACGATCAGCTCTTGAACAGGGTTGAGGTGGATTCATTGTTCAACCGCGATGGGTCTGGCTTTAATCCCTTTCGTCAGCCGCATTATATGCTGCTCAACCTTGCCATGGGTGGCATGAATGGAGGAGATCCATCCCAAACACCATTTCCAAACCGCTTCGAGATTGACTATGTAAGGGTGTACCAGAAACAGTCAGATAAAAACTAAAAACAAGTCCAAGCAAAAGCTGCACAAACAAAAAAGACAATCCGTTTGAGAATTGTCTTTTTTGCAGGAGTGTGGCCTCGCCTGGAATCGAACCGGGATCTGGAGCTTCGGAGACTCTTATACTATCCATTGTACTACGAGGCCGCTCAACGTTCCGTTGGGAGCGCGAAGTTAATTCACTTCAAATGAAAATCGGTGATCACCCTTGGCCTTTGTGTTATTTCTTGTCAGAATTACCCTGGTTATCTTTTTTCCGCCCCATTTCTTGTCAAAACTTTCGTATTCCATTCCTTCAAAAGAAGGCAGTTCGGACTTGACGGTCCAAGCCTTGGCGTCGTATTGCAATACCAATCCATTGCCTTTTGCATCCTTGAAGAATACCTTGCCAGCAGTATTGGAATTTACATCACAGACGGTCATAAAGACCTGTTCCAATGAACTGGGGACTGCCTTGAACTGGTAATCATCATTGATTTCTATCGATTCCTTTACACGGTTCAGCTTGACAATCCTGTTCCAACGCTCGATGCCAGCCGCTTCTGGATAGGCTCCTGCAATATCCATGGTAAGCGAGGACTCTTTTTCGTTAATCTGGCTTTTGACCGATTTGGCCTCAAACTCCCTTCCTGCCTGTTGCCCGATGCCATTGATGATGGGCAGGTTATGGTACTGCGATTGCGTGAACCAAAGCTCGTACCGCTGGCTGGAAAATGTTCTTGCAGTATAGTTGCCTCGGCCAGCATCAATGATCATGGGTTCACCCTTTACATAGATGATGAAATCACCCACGTCGTTGTGGTTATGGCTTTCTGCATTGTGCCCGCCGTGTGTGGCCAGGAACAAACCTTTTTCCGTTCTTGCCGTCAGGATCTGGATGTCTCCAATCCAGGCATTGGCAGGGTCTTTGAATTGGCTTGGGCTTTTGTCCATTTGCTTCAAACTCAAAAGCGAACCAAGGTGCCGCATCCTCATCCCTGTTGAGCCGCTGGCCTTGAAGGGATAGTTTTGCTGTGCCCATTTCCCAAATTCCATCATGGCAGTATCCTTCACATCTTTTCCGAAACGGTTCAGGAGCATACCGCTGGGGGTGAGGGTTGGATCTGCATCCGCAAAATTCACAAAATAATTTCCATCAATATGCGTGTTGGTGATATAGCCTGCCATTTTTTTGATCAATGGCTCGCCATAGATATCAATTTTGCCAGCAGACGCATTCTGCAAAAGCTCCAAACAATCATACACACTGGCACCTGCAGCAAACCAATAGCTGGGTCCTTCATCGCAGCCACCGTCTTCGCCAAGGCTGTTCAGGTAGGCATCCAGCCCCTTCATGGCTGCATGGGTCATGATGTTCCTTCTTACTTCATTGCGCTCAAGCATCAGCGTGCTGAGGATCCAGTTGGACATGATCCATGGGTTCCAGTTGTTCACGGGTATTGTTCTGCTCATCCACTTGTAATTGTCGCCATACTTCATCATCGGCGTGAACAGCCTTCTGTCTGTTTCATGGTAGATGCGCTTCCTGATCAATGGATTGATCTTGTCCAGTTTGTCACCGACAAAATAATCTGCCATGGCCATCACAGCCGCAGTTTCTGCTGCAAAAAGGTCCACCGCAGGACGTTCCACGTCTGGGAGTCCGGTTCCGCCAATATGTGCCGGCACACCCCAGAAACTTTCTTCGCAGATTGACCAGATGCCGTTGAAAATCGCTTCCATGAACCGGCCCTTGTCTTCGATGCTTTCCGCAAGGATCATGTGCATCAGCACTTCTCTTTTTTTGAAAGAAATACCTGAATGCCTGAGCCTGTCTCCGGTCCGTTTAAAATCCATCGATACAGATCCGCTGATGGGTTCAAACTTAAAATCCATGATGCCGGAAGCGCCGTCCACCATGCTTTTCAGCATGCTATCGGGTACGGCATCCTTCCACTGCTGAGGGGTCAGTGGGTAGGGTTTCCATTTGTCTTTGGGAATGATGGATGCCACCACTTTTTCTGGCGAATACGCTGTTGCAAGGATATTGCGTTGTGTTACCTGTGCATTGCCTGCAAAGGCAAGCAGAAGCAGGAGGGAGATGCTGAAAAGGCCTTTTGATTTCATTGTTGTTGGTTTATTGTTGGGGTAAGTTGAAAGCGCGGAATCTAAAGCCTTTTAAGCCAGTGTTGCTGATGATGAAACTGCTTCCTGCCAAGGGCTCTTCAGCGAGTTGTTCATCCGTCAAGCCAACCCTGGCAGATGTAATGAACATGTCATCCATGTTTTCTCCTCCAAAGCAAATGGAGGTGACCAGTGAAACAGGCAAATGAATGGAATCGATTTTGTTTCCGGTGGAGGGGTCCCATCGGGCTACCTGCCAGCCTTCCCAATGGGCAATCCACAACATGCCTTCGCTGTCAATCGTCATGCCATCGGGATACCCCTCTTTGGCAGGGATGGTAATGACGGTTGTTTTGTTGCTGATTTCTCCTGTTTGATTGTCATAATCATAGCGGACCACCTCCATGGTTGGGGTGTCGATATAATAAAAAAAGCGCTGGTCCAGGCTCCAGCACAATCCATTTGAAATGGAAACGTTTTCGATCTGCTTTTTTACATTCAATTGTTGGTCAACCATGTAAAGGTTTCCGGTTCCTTTTTCACCGCTCAAAGACATACTGCCTGCCCAGAAACGCCCAGCAGGATCGGTTTTGCCGTCATTGAAGCGGTTGTCTGGAAACGCTGCTTCAGGGTCTTCAACTGGACGCACTGCACCAGTTGTCCTATCAATAAAGTGGAACCCACTCTGCAAGGCGGCAATGATTTGACCATCTGTGCAAAGTGCAAAAGAACCAATCATCGATGGAGTTGAAATGGAAAGAAACGAATTGCTTTTCATGTCCAATGCATGGATGGCACAGCCCATGATATCAACCCAAAGAATGGTATGGTTGGCGGCATCCCAAACAGGGCCTTCGCCGAGCATCGATCTGTGGTTGCAAAGTAGAGTAATGTTCATGTTCTTCAATAAGGAGTTGGGCTGACAGCAGTCCATCCACCATCAATGATCAATGATTGCCCGGTGATGTGCCTGGCCTTGTCTGATACCAGGAACAAGGCGGCATGGCCAATGTCTTCTACTGTTGCGGGCCTTCCCATTGGTGTGATCCTAGACCATGTTTCGATATAGGCAGGGTCTAGCAATGTTCTTTCTGTGAGGGTTGCGCCAGGGGCAATTGTATTGACGTTGATGTGGGAACTTGATAATTCTTCAACCAGGTTTTTGGCCAGCATTTCAATGGCGGCCTTGCTCATGCCATAGGCAGCAAGGTTTTTATGGGCCTGGTGTCCGGTTACGGAAGAAGTGAAAAGCAAGGACCCGCCATGTACTTGTTTTTTCATTTGGTTGGATGCTGCTTGTGCCAGATAAAAAGTGCCTCTTAGGTTCACCTCCATGACCCTGTCAAAATCAGCAACAGGATAGCTGGCATATTCACCAAAAAGGGTGATGCCTGCATTGGCAACGGCAATGTCCAGCCTGCCCCAGGATTCAATGCATGTGTCAACCATCAATTGGATGAATGCCGGATCACTGGAATCGCCCACCATGGCCATGCAAGAGCCATGGTTGTTTTGGATGGATGATGCAGCAGCCATGCACAGGGTCTCATCCACATCGTTCAGGATCACCCTTGCCCCTTCGGCAGCCAACATCTCACAGATCTTCAGGCCAATGCCCTGTCCAGCGCCGGTAACGATGGCAGTTTTATTCAAAAAAGAAGAATTTGTTTGCATATCAAGGCATGTAGAATACATTTTTCAGGGGGATGCTGACAGGGGAGTTGTCCTCATTGCATTCCATCATGTCACGCATGTAGGCCCACCATTTTTTCATCACGGGATGATGTGGCAGCTCGTCCATGGCTGCTTCATCTTCCACCCTCAATACCCCAAACAGGTCCAGGGTTTCCTCATCAAGAAAAATGGAATAGTCTGATATGCCAGTTGCATGCAACAGGTCTTTCAGCTCAGGCCAGAGCTCATCGTGTCGTTTTTTGTATTCCGCTATGTTCCCCGGAAAAAGCTTCATCTTGAAGGCCAGTCTTTTCATGTGCAGTTTTGTGATGGTTGAATTTACGGAATTAATCATTAGGCATGATTCAAAAACTCCCCTCCAACCAGCGGTTGGTAAGATTTTTGAGAAGATGAAGGCGTTGATTTGTACTTAGTTACATTTTGATAAAACCGAAATCAACCGATTTCAGTCGATTTAAGGGAGGGTGCTCACGAGTGATAATGTTACAAAACACCTAGCAAACTGAGATCCAAAAACAACTTTCTGACGGCTTGTCCAATGAAGCTCCCCTTTTCGACGAAAAATGCAACTACCAACCTCTCATTGTTTACGTAACTATTTGGAAATTAAACTATTAACTTTTTTGTAAAGTTGCAGGAAGTTGAATTATAGATTGTAACTTTTTCTAACCATCAAAAAGTATAACTTATCCGAAAGTAACTTTCTTAGCACCAACAACATTGGACCAGGTTTACCTACGGCATATCTCATTTGATTACTATTGTCAGTTGCAGATTTG
>JBIJAE010000231.1:0-3277 GCA_044345895.1 Chitinophagaceae bacterium | reverse complement strand
ATCTTCTCTTTTCTGGATGCCATGCTGTCAATCATGCCAAGATCCTTCCACAACATCTGTGGGCGTATAAATTTTCCAGTAGGCTTGTCGCAACGGTTGATCTCCAGTGAACTGTCTGCAAAAATATTGGCAAATCCATAGGCGTCAGTCAGCTTCCAATCGCTGATAAAGCTGTTGTGGCAGGATGCACATTTAAGGTTCAAGCCCAGAAATACCTGAGCAACATTCTGCGCCGCCTGCATTTCTGTCCGCTGACTGGCATTGATTTCTCCCCTCCAGCTGATGCCCTCAATAAAACCTTTGGATTCTTTGCCTGGGCTTACCAGTTCTTTTACAAACTGAGGAAAGGGTTTATTTGTTTTGATAGCTGTATACAACCAATTGGTGATGTTAAACCTCCCACCCGTAATGTATCCTGTACCGGTATAATCATTGCGTAGTGCATCATTCCAGAAACTCAACCAATGCGCAGCATAATCATCCTCGCGGTCCAGCAATTGTCTTACCAATTGTGCTCGCTTGTCTGTTTTTTTATCAGACAAAAAGGATTCCATCTCTTTGGGTGTTGGCAGTATTCCAATCAGATCCAGGTAAACCCTTCGGATAAACGTCCGGTCATCGGTCTGTGCGGGCCATGAAAGTTTCTTTGCCTTAAGGTAACTGTTGGTCCATTTGTCAATGGGATTTACGTATGCAGGAGCATCCGAGGGCAATGCAGGATTTCTGGGAGCCAGCTCGGCATTCCTAAATGCTTTTTTGACCTGCTGGCTGTCTGGCCAGACGGCTCCTGCATTGATCCAAGTAGCGATAACCCTGATTTCCTGGTCAGTGAGTTTTTTTCCCTTTGAAGGCATGATGTCTTCATGGCCTTCGGGCAAGCTGATGCGCTTGTACAACTCGCTGGCATTGGCATTGCCAGGAACGACAACAGGACCACTTTCACCCCCTTTCATGATCAGGTCTATATGGTCTAGGCGCAGGTCTCCCTTCACCTTTTCTGGACCATGGCAGTCGTAGCAGTTGTGTGCCAGGATTGTCCTTACCTGAAGCTGCAGGTCTGCCTGTTGCTCCAATGAAGATGTTTCCAGGTTGGTAAACAACTGCCCATTTTCAAGCGCTAATGCTGAATCTGGTTCAAGCACTGGTTCCTGAGCCAAAGACGAGGCCTTGTTTTGCAAAATGGTTGTGGTTGCTTTTCTTGAGACTTCGTTAGACCAGTAATTTGTTCCATGGGTAAGGGATGCTCCAAAATAAGTGGTCAGCAACAGCAGCGAAACATTGGCAAAAAGTAGGATTCGGAACCCGGTAATGCTACGACTGGTCGGATTTTGCAAGATGTCAGCGTTCTTGAACCAAGCCAAGGCATTGAAGCCCAGGACAGCCATCGAGGCCCACTGGTGCCTAAGCAACAAAGCACTCGCATGGTCTCCTTCTGCTGTCAACATCAATCCGGAAACTGCTGAAAATATCCCTGCAATGAGGCCAATCAACAAACTCAGTTGAATGGCCTGCCGGAATGCTGCATGCTTTTTGAAGATGATCAATATTTCCAGCAAGCCAGCAAAAAGAATCAAGCCTATGGGTAAATGAACAGCAATCGGATGCAAACGGCCCAGCACCCTCCATGCCAGGGACCCGGTTACAGCATACCCTGATCCTGCAATTTCTATGGTATTGAACACTGCAAAAATGAAAATCCAGGACAAACACATGCCTACCCAGAAGAGCCGCTTGTTATAAATTGATTGTTGAGGTGATTTGCTCATAATAACTCAGTCATATACTTGTGCTCCTTTCAGGATTTACCAACAAAAGACCGTGCATAAACTTTGCCCGATATATTTTTTTTATTGAAGGGTTCGGCCTATTTTACGATTGTATAAAATCTAAGGCAATTTAAGTAAACTTACCATTGATTGGTTCAAACAAGTATGCTGATTTTGCCGATCTAAAAATGCCATCATGAAAAAAAACTCAGTGTGGATGCTCAGGCTCTTGGTTATTTTACTGCCCATTGCCCTGGTCATATCCTTTTCCATCAAAAACGAAGACGCGTTTTTCAGTGCAGATGATCCAAAAGCTTCAACCCTGAAACTGCCCCAGGGCTTCAAAGCAGAAAGACTTTATGGCCCTTCTGATCATGGTGAAGGCTCATGGGTATCCA
This sequence comes from Chitinophagaceae bacterium, assembly GCA_044345895.1. Lineage (GTDB taxonomy): Bacteria > Bacteroidota > Bacteroidia > Chitinophagales > Chitinophagaceae > Pollutibacter. The sequence goes on along the minus strand of JBIJAE010000231.1, from coordinate 1,113 downwards.
TGACCTTTGACAACAAGGGAAGAATCATTGCATCTGATCAGTATGGATACCTCTACCGACTTAGTGTCCCAACCATTGGAGATACCATCAACAAAACATCTGTTGAAAAACTGGAAGTCTTGAAAGATCCTGCATTCATGACGGATACAACAACTGGAAAGGTTTCCATGGGCTATGCACATGGACTTCTTTATGCTTTCAACAGTTTGTATGTGATGATCAATCACCGTGGCAACGCCAAACTCAAAAAAACAAGTGGGCTTTACCGCCTCCAGGATACCGATGGGGACGACCAGTTTGACAAAATCACCTTGCTCAAATTGCTGGACGGCGAGGGCGAACACGGGCCACACAGCATTGTACTTGCCCCAGACAAACAATCCTTGTTTGTAGTTTCCGGCAACTTTACAAAAATTCCAAAATTGGATTCCTATCAGAATATTCCAGATGGAAAATTTGACAACCTTTTCCCATTGATCAATTACCCAAATGGTCACGACAATACCGTTGAATCCCATGGCGGATGGGTAGCCCAGGTTGATTCAACCGGAAGCAAATGGAACATGTTTGCCTCAGGCTTTCGCAATCCCTTTGACCTTGCCTTTAACAATGCCGGAGAAATGTTTACCTATGACTCCGACATGGAGTGGGATTTTGGTACACCATGGTACCGTCCTACCAGAATTCTACATGTAACAAGTGGTGGTGAATATGGCTGGAGGCCCGGCACAAACAAATGGAATGCCAATTATCCCGACAACCTTCCTGCTGCTGTCAATGTTGGACAAGGATCACCCACCAATTTTGTATCAGGAGCCAACGCGCGATTCCCTGAAAAATACCGCAATGCTTTGTTTGCCTTCGACTGGAGCTTCGGTATCATCTATGCCATCTATCCAAAATCAAACGGTGCATCATACACAGCAACTGGTGAAGAATTCATCTCTGGCTCCCCTCTTCCATTGACAGACGGGGTTATAGGGCCAGATGGTGCAATGTATTTCCTTACCGGAGGCAGAAGGCTTGAGTCAGACATGTACCGTGTTTATTATGCAGGAACTGAAACAAAGAATACTGTAGCAGCAAAAGTTGAATTGAATGAAGCACAAAAGA
>JBIJAE010000230.1:0-3290 GCA_044345895.1 Chitinophagaceae bacterium | reverse complement strand
GACGTACTGGTTGCACAAGAAAACGAATTGAGCCAATTGTTGTTCGATGGCATGGAAAAGCTGCATAGCACAGACCTCGAGCTGTTTTGCAGGTTAGACGACAGTGATGTAATCGGTGCCATCAAAAAATGGAGAAACCATCCCGACAGGGTATTGTCTATCCTTTGCAATGCACTATTAGACAGGAAGCTGTTTAAACTTAGGATGCAAAATGAGCCCATCACCATGGAAGAACTCCATGAAAAAAGAGCCGCCATCGCCCATTCATCCTCACTAAGCCAGGAGGATGCTGCCTTCCTGGTATTCACTGGAGAAGCAGAAAACAGCCTCTACAATCCCAATAACGAAAGAATCAACATCCTTTTTAAAGATGGGAAAGTTAGAGACATCTCTCAGGTAGACTCACCACTCATCCATCAAAACCTCTCCCGTCCTGTAAAAAAATTTTACATTTGTTTTTACCAATGCTAGTTTGGTCAGTCTAAAAAACAAAACAAGCGCTTCTGGGTATCCTCAAGGCCATCTGTAGAAAGCAATAAACGAATATGCAATTTTCAGCACAGCAAATTTCAGCACTGATCAATGGCCACATCGAGGGAAATGCTTCTGCAACGGTAAGCGGTTTTGCCAAGATTGAAGAAGCGCAAACCACTGACCTTGCTTTTTTAGCCAATCCCAAGTACGAAGAATTTCTCTATACCACCTCAGCCGGGATCATCATCATTGGCGAAGCCCTTCAGCTGAAAGAGGTCGTCCATGCAACCCTGATCAGGGTGAAAGACCCCTACTCTTCATTTGCCCAACTGATGCAGCACTACCAGCAAATGAAGGAAAAAAGCATTACTGGCATTCAGGAACCCGTTTTCATTCATCCTTCCGCCTCAATAGGAAAAGATGTTTTCATTGGCGCATTTGCTTACATCGGGGAAAATGCAGTCATTGGTGATGGTGCCAAGATTTATCCCCATGTTTTTATCGGTAACAATGCCTCGGTTGGACAGCATTCAACCTTGCATCCTGGCGTTAAACTATACCATGATTGCCTGATCGGCATGCAGGTTACCGTACATGCAGGAACGGTAATTGGAAGCGATGGCTTCGGGTTTGCGCCACAGAAAAATGGCACTTACAACAAAGTTCCTCAACTGGGCAATGTTGTGGTGGAGGACCATGTTGAAATTGGATCCAATACCTGCATCGACAGGGCAACCATGGGCTCAACCATCATCAGGAAGGGCACAAAATTGGACAACCTGTTGCAGATTGCCCACAATGTGGAAGTAGGCGAAAACAGTGTGATTGCAGCCCAGACCGGCGTCAGCGGCAGCACCAAAATTGGCAAGAATGTCATGATCGCCGGACAAGTGGGCGTAGCGGGCCACATCAGTGTAGCTGATGGTACAAAGGTTGGCGGACAGAGCGGCATCACCAAATCGATACTCCCAGAAAACACTTCCGTTGACGGTACACCAGCATTCAATTACAAGGAATCCCTCCGTTCTAAGGCAGTATTCAAACGGTTGCCGGAATTGGAGAAAAAAATAAAGGAATTGGAGCAGGCCATTGCCGATTTGCATAAGGAAAGAGAAGCATTTCTTTCTAAAAATTGATTTTCAATATATTATAACCATATTCCACCTGTGAAAAATGGTTTATCTTTGCAGCCAATTTCAAGCGAATGAGTTCAAAATTCAACCCAGACAAGCAACATACGCTCAAGACCCCTATCAGCATTTCTGGCACCGGTTTACACACGGGCATCTTGGTAGACATGGTTCTTAATCCTGCCAACCCGGGATTTGGTTTTCAATTCAAAAGGGTTGATCTAGCTGGAGAGCCCGTCATCAAAGCAGACTGTGATCTTGTAACGGACACCTCCAGGGGGACTACCCTTGAAGACAAAGGTGCAAAAGTGAGCACGGTAGAGCATATCCTTGCCGCATTGGTAGGAATGGGTGTTGACAACTGTCTTATTGAAATCAATGGGCCAGAAATTCCAATCATGGATGGAAGTTCCCAGCCATTTATAGAAGCAATCGATAAAGCTGGTATTGAAGAGCAGGAAGCAGCCAAACAGTGGTATACCATCGATACCAATATCTCGTTTTACGATGAGGGAAAAAGGGTTGAAATGATGGCCATGCCAGCAGTTGAATACAAGGTTACTACCCTGATTGATTTCAACAGCCCTGTGCTGGGAACACAGCATGCCGGACTGAAAAACATCTATGACTTCAAGACTGAAATCGCTCCCTGCAGAACCTTTTGCTTTTTGCATGAGCTGGAGGCCCTTTTGGCCAACAACCTCATCAAGGGCGGAGACATCAACAATGCCATCGTAGTCGTGGACAAGCCGGTTACAGAAGAGGAAATGGGCAGGCTGGCCGGCATCTTCAAAAAAGACAAAATTGAAGTCAAAAGCGAGGGCTACCTCAATAACCTTGAACTACGGTTTCCCAACGAGCCCGCCCGCCACAAGCTGTTGGATGTGATTGGAGACCTAGCCCTGATTGGCTATCCTATCAAGGCGCACATCATTGCCAACAGGCCAGGGCATTTCTCGAATGTTGAGTTTGCCAAGCTGATCAAGCAATACATCAAGAAAAACAAGCATGTCAAGAATGTGCCGGTTTACGACCCTAACCAAGAGCCCGTTTACAACATTGCACAAATTGAAAAGGTCTTGCCCCACCGCTACCCCTTTCTGTTGGTAGATAAAATCATTGAGCTCAGCGACACCCATATTGTCGGCATCAAGAATGTTACGTTCAATGAGCCTTTCTTTTCAGGACATTTCCCTGGAAATCCTGTAATGCCGGGTGTTCTTCAGGTAGAAGCACTGGCACAAACAGGCGGAATCCTGGCCATCAATTGCCTCCCGCCAGGAGAATACGATACCTATTTTGTGAAGATTGACAATTGCAAATTCAAGCAGAAAGTTGTTCCCGGCGACACACTGATCATGAAGCTGGAACTGACCGGTCCTATCCGCAGGGGAATGTGTGAAATGATCGGCACGGTATATGTTGGCAATAAAATTACCACAGAAACCATGTTGATGGCGCAATTGGTGAAGAGAGAAGGTATCTAATACTAAATGAACGAAATCATGATCCATCCCCATACATATATTCACCATAACGCCAAAGTGGCCACCAATGTCAAAATAGATCCCTTTTCGGTGATCCACCAGAACGTTGAGATTGGTGAAGGCACCTGGATTGGCAGCAATGTAACCATCATGGATGGGGCCCGCATCGGTAAAAATTGCAGGATTTTCCCGGGTGCAG
>JBIJAE010000229.1:0-3291 GCA_044345895.1 Chitinophagaceae bacterium | reverse complement strand
CTCTACACCTCTAAACCCTTCAACCCCTACACCCCTCAACCTCTAAACCTCTAAACCTCTAAACCTTCCCCCGCTTAATCTCTTCAACAACGGCTGGATCAAGCAGTGTTGATGTATCACCGATATTGTCCAGTTCGTTTTCGGCAATCTTACGGAGGATGCGGCGCATGATTTTACCACTTCTGGTCTTGGGTAATCCTGAGACCAGTTGTATTTTGTCCGGTTTGGCAATCGGTCCGATAATCCTGCTGACGGTTGCAGTGATGTCGCGGCGGGTCATTTCTTCATCGCCATGTGTACCGCTGTAAATGACAAAAGCATAGATGCCCTGTCCTTTCACATCGTGCGGATAGCCCACCACAGCACTTTCCACCACGCCGGCATGCATGTTGATGGCATTCTCCACTTCGGCGGTGCCGATGCGGTGTCCGCTGACATTGAGTACGTCATCAACGCGGCCCGTAATCCGGTAGAAACCATTTTCATCCCTGTAAGCTCCATCCCCCGTGAAGTAAAGGTTCTCGTATGTGGCAAAATAATTGGTCCGGCAGCGTTCATGGTCACCGTAGGTGGTCCTGAGGGTTGCCGGCCAGGGTGATTTGATGCAGAGGTTGCCGGTTACGTTGTTGGCTGTGATTTCCATTCCTTTCTCATCCACCAACAAAGGCTGCACACCCGGCATGGGCAGGGTAGCATAGCTTGGTTTGGATGGAGTGATGCCCGCCAGGTTGCTGATCAGCACTCCGCCTGTTTCGGTCTGCCACCAGGTATCCACAATCGGACATTTCCCTTTTCCTACATGCTCATCGTACCATTGCCATGCCTCTTCGTTGATGGGTTCGCCAACAGTACCCAAGACCCGAAGCGAGCTGAGGTCCTTGTTCTGCAAGGGTCCCAGTCCGAAGGCCATCAGGCTTCTGATGGCGGTAGGCGCTGTGTACAGGATGTTCACCTTGAACTTGTCGATGATGTCCCAGAAGCGACCTGCATCAGGGAAGGTTGGAATCCCTTCAAACATCAATGAAGTGGCCCCTGCACTGAGTGGCCCGTACACAATGTAAGAATGGCCGGTAATCCAACCGATGTCAGCCGTGCAGAAATGGATTTCCTGCGGCTTGTATTGAAACACATTGACAAAAGTATAGTTGGTATAGACCATGTATCCACCGCAGGTATGCACAACACCCTTGGGCTTTCCGGTTGATCCTGAAGTGTAAAGAATAAAGAGGGGGTCTTCAGCATCCATCGTTTCAGCAGGGCAGTCAGGATTGCCTGCTGTTTCCACTTTGCGCACTTCATCTTCCCACCAAACGTCACGTCCCTTGATCATGCTGACAGCAGAACGGGTATGGGTATAGACAATAACGCGTTTGACGAACTTGCAACTGATCAATGCATCATCAATCACATTTTTCAGTGGGATGTCTTTGGCGCCACGGAAGGCACCATCGCAGGTGATGATGAATTCGGCATTGGCATCCTGCAGGCGGTCTGCAATGCTTTGTGCACTGAAGCCACCGAAGATGACTGAATGAATAGCACCTATCCTTGCACAGCCCAATACGGAGATGGCCAGCTCAGGAATCATGCCCATGTAAATGCAAACACGGTCACCTTTTTTCACACCATTGTTCTTGAGCACATTGGCAAACTGGTTCACCTTGGTATGCAGTTGTGCATAGGTGAGCATGCGGTGATGGTCATTCGGATCGTTGGGTTCCCAGATGATGGCAGGCTGGTTGGCCTTGTCGGCAAGGTGCCTGTCGATGCAGTTTTCTGTAATATTGAGCTGCGCGCCTTTGAACCATTGAACAGAGGGCTCCTTGAAGTTCCAGTCCAGGACCCTCTCCCAGGGCTTCTTCCATTGAAAATGGCTGGCCACTTCACCCCAAAAGCCTTCAGGGTCTTCCACACTTTTCTTCCACGCTTCCTGGTAACCTTCGAATGAAGAGATCTGATAAGGGTATTGCATATTGTTGTTTCAATTTTGAGACCGGTAAGTTAAAAAAAAACAGATTCTTCCCGATATATTTTTATCTTGAAAGCAAATTAACCGCTTAAAACAATTGCCTGATATGCAATCAACTGCAGAAAAAAAAACCATCAGAAAAGTGATATTTGCCTCTTCGGTAGGAACGCTGATCGAATGGTATGATTTTTTCATTTTTGGTAGCCTTGCTCCGATCATTGCCGCTCAATTTTTCCCCAAGACCAACCCCACAGCTGCATTATTGTCTACCCTGGCCACTTTTGCGGCAGGCTTTATTGTAAGGCCTTTCGGTGCCCTGGTATTCGGAAGATTGGGCGATATCGTGGGTAGAAAATATACATTCCTGCTTACCCTGATCCTGATGGGCGGGTCAACCTTTGCCATTGGTCTTGTTCCGGGTTATGACACGATTGGCTTTGCTGCCCCATTGATCGTATTGCTCTTACGCTTGGTGCAAGGTCTGGCACTGGGCGGAGAATATGGCGGTGCAGCCACTTACGTTGCAGAACACTCACCGGCAGAACGAAGAGGATATTATACCAGTTGGATACAAACCACGGCAACACTGGGTTTTCTACTGTCCCTGGGCATTATTTTGATTACCCGAAAAAGTTTGGCAGCCGATGAAGCAGATTCAATCCGTGTTTTTGAGGACTGGGGATGGCGGATACCGTTCTGGTTTTCAATTGTGTTGGTGGGCATGAGCATTTACATCAGGCTTAAGATGCATGAGTCGCCTTTGTTCACCAAGCTGAAGGCAGAAGGCAAAACATCCAAGAATCCCATCAAGGAAAGCCTCATGCACAAAGGCAACCTCAAAATGGTTTTGTTATCGCTGTTTGGGGCTACAATGGGTCAGGGAGTGGTTTGGTATACAGGACAGTTTTATGCGCAGACTTTTTTGGAAACCGCCTGCAAGGTGGACTTTGAGCAGACCAGGACCATCCTGATCTGGGCCATCGTGCTTGCTACGCCTTTGTTCGTTTTCTTTGGTAACCTCAGCGACAAGGTGGGAAGAAAATGGATCATCATGGCGGGCCTGTTTTTGGCAGTCATTTCATACCGTCCGATCTATTCAAAAATGCTGGATGTTGCCTCTACCAAGGATGTGGTGATGGACGATAGTAAAACCAAGATTGAAAGGGTTATCCATCCCGGCAATGAAAAAGGCCATAGTATTCAAACCACCACCACCATTCATTTGTACCAGAATGGGATCACTGAAAAGTTGGTCCACAGGGATACCCTCTATGCCAGTGGTCTGGAGAAGCCCCAGGCAAATGACAAGCTTTCGAGAGAAC
>JBIJAE010000228.1:0-3301 GCA_044345895.1 Chitinophagaceae bacterium | reverse complement strand
CGACTTGCTCCAGCATTTGGAGCATTTCAATCACAATGGCACCATAGCAAGGCAATCCTGTTCCAATGATTTCGTATCCCCTGTACCTTCCCCTGACAATTTTTGCCTCTTCTGCCTTGTAGTTTTTCATGTCAGCCAGGGTAAGAAAACCCCCGCCTTGCTTGATTTCTTCGGTCAGTGCATAGGCTATTCCACCTGTGTAAAAGGATTTTCCTTTGTCGCGGGCAATGGTTTTCAGCGTTTTGGCCAGTGCGGGTTGTTTGAACAATGTTCCGCCGGCATACACGGTGTCTTTTTGAAGAAAATGGGCTACGGTCCCTTCAAATTTCCTCAGCTCCTTGATCTCAATGGATTCTCTTCTTGATTCTTCGCTGAGGAGCAGATGCCCCTTGGAAGCAGCTGCTATGGCGGGTTCTATCACCTGTTTTAGGGGAAGCTTGCCATACTCCTGGTGGAGCTGTACGATCCCTTTTACCATTCCCGGTACGCCAATGGTACCATATCCATGCTCCGCCTCTTTTGCTTTTTTGACATATCCGGCCGGTACCTGTGTGGTGGCATCCAGGCCCTTTACCCCTTGACCCGGAACAAAATAAATAGCTTGTAATCTTCCCCCCAAACCACTCATGCTGGACTCAACCACCGAAAGCATGAAAGAGGAGGCCGCAATGGCATCAAAGGCATTGCCTCCTTGTTTGAGCATGAGCAAACCCGCTTCTGTTGCCATGGGATGGGCACTGGCAACCATGCCTGCAGATGAAGTGTCTTGTTTTTGCTGTGAAAAAGCCAGGCTTACAAACAAGGAAAACAGGATGGGCAAGAATTGTTTCATGCAGTTGGAGCGTAAAATTGAACTCCAAAAGTAGACAATTTTTATCCGCTGACTTTATTTGTACTGCAATCCCTCATCGTACCAGAAAAGGCCATACTGCTTGCCTTTCAGGTAACCAGGAACATCTGAAAGTTGTTGCTGCGCCTGGTCTTCAGAGATGGGGGTGGTAAAGGGCATTTTACCGCTGGGCTTGAATTTGCCGGTAATGATGTCGAGCAGCGCATCGTTGGTTGTGCCAAATGTGGCCAATACGCCTGCGAAATGCTGCTTCGTTTTCTCATTGTAGATCTCATCAATCACCCAGGGGTTGGTATAATTCACCGCCAGTATGGTTGGCTTTTTGGCAACCAGTGCATTGATGTAGTTGATGTCCACGGCATTTTTGGACAGCGACAAATAGATCGGTGAACCATTGGATTCAAACAGTGACTTTGACCCAGGAGTAATCCAAAGCAGAATCATGTCTGCTTCCTCAGGTGTTTTTACAAATATGATTTCATGGTTGTTTTTCAATGGTTGAAAAACATTGCTGGCTGTTGCAGTTCCTCTTTTTTGGAAATAGGATTCAAAATAAACCTTGGTCTTTTGTTTGATGGGAAGCTGGTTGTTTTCATTGCGCAGCAACACGATGGATTTGCGCATGGCAATGTCTGCTTTGGCCTGTAGGGCAGGATTGCCAACAAAAGCAACTGCCTTGTTTTCATCCACGTAGGGATTTTCAAAAAGGCCGAGCTCAAATTTTTCCATCAGCAAACGGTATACTGAATTGTCCACCAGCTTGATGTCTGCCATGCCAGACTTTACTGTTTCCAGCAGTGGTGTTGGATCTGCAGAACCAGAGTAAAGGTTCACACCCGCCTCAAGGGTTTTTTTGTAGCGTTCCTTGATGCTGAGGTTTTCGGCACCCCAGGGCATCATTTCAATGGGGCCGGTATCAGAGTTGATGATGCCTTTGAAACCCAGGCTGTCACGGAGCAATCCGGTGATCACGGGCTTGTTGTAGGCATAGGCAATCTCTTCATATTTCGTGCCCTGCGGGATAGAATAGTAGGGCATGATGGACGATGTGCCTGCCTTGATGGCGGCCTTGAAAGGAATCAAATTGTTATGGAACATGTTGCCTGGGAAATGTTCATACTTTCCCCAGGAAAAATGAGGGTCCTGGCCACCCACACCCGCTCCGCCACCCGGGAAATGTTTGGTGGTTAAAGCAACGGAACTGGGCGAGAGTTTTGTTCCCTGAAAACCAATAACAATCTCATGCATCATCTTGCCAACCCATTCTGCGTTTTCCCCAAAAGTTCCTTCAACCCTCTGCCACCTTGGTTCAGTGGCAAGGTCAGCCATGTACATGTAGCCTTTTCTCAGCCCAACCGAGGCCCATTCCTGCCTTGCAATCTCTGCAAATTCACGTACCAGCTTCAGGTCTCTTGTGGCAGAGAGCCCCAGTTCTCCGGGCCAGGTTGAAAAAGTGGTGGTGCCCACGCTGAGCCCTATCGAGGCATCTTTGGTGATATGGTTTCTTGGATTGGAGGCGACGATGGCCGGAATGCCCAGCCCGTCTGCTTCACAGAGGGCCTGCAATTTGTTGGCCCATGCCGCTGTGGTGGCTGTACTTGCATTGGCGCGCAGGATGAAATGTCGAAGATGAAACTGTGTAACCCCTTTGGTAGTGCCTGCGGCCATCATCATGGGTAAAGGCAATGGTTTTCTCGTAAACATGTTCATGCTTTGCACCTGGTCTTCTTCATTAAAATCGCTGCTGATGGTATCTGTTGATCTTTGCGTATCAAAAGACCGATCGTTTTTGAGTCTTGTGGTGCTGATGAGCATGAAACCGACTTTCTGTTCTACAGACATTTGAGACAGGAGGTCCTTCGCCCTTGCTTCATTCGAAAGCCGCCAATCCTCGTATGGGTCAAGCTTTCCGTTCCTGTTCAGGTCTTTGAATTGCAGCTTGCCGATGTTGATCAGTTTGGCCGACCGGTATCCAAGCGATGGTTGTTTTTTATCAGTGGAAGATTGCGCTACCGATTCTACAATCGTCAATGCTACCATAATGACTATCAGAAAGCCAACTTTGTTCATGGTAAGGTGTTTATCTCCTAAAATTAATTTAAATCCTGTTCTGCCGATAACCAAACTTCTAAAACGATTTCGCGTAAATTGGTTAACTTTTGAAAGGATATGACTGATTTACAGTCAAATATTGTTCACCATCATCAAGGCCAAATGAAAAAAATCATTGTTGTAGCGGCACTCCTTTTCCAAAGCGTTTTGTTGTTTGCTCAGGAGCAGATCCAGACAAAAGTGTACAAGTGGAGCAATGGAAAAACACCCATGTTTGAAGGGGCTGGCGCCATTTTCTCCAAACAGGTTTTGAAAGGCCATGCCATTGCAGGTGGGAAAAAACTAAAGTTCAACACCGGTGCAAGTGGAGATGAACTTTTTTTCATCATCAAATATGGC
>JBIJAE010000023.1:0-12101 GCA_044345895.1 Chitinophagaceae bacterium | reverse complement strand
AGGTACGCTGATCAATCTTTGGCATGGGCCCATGTATGGCCTTAAAGTACTTCGCAAAACAATAGGAAACATACCGATGGATGCTCCAGTAAAAGAGGAGAAATCCAGCGATGCCCCTCCGCTTCCCATCCTGATCAAGAAAGGATGACAAATTGAGTCGCTTGCCTATTTGTACCGTGCCTTGAACAATTCCATCATGAACACATTGATGTCCCACTGTTTTGAAATGGGTTTCTGGCTATAGGGCTTCAAGGGCATGTAAGGCGCTGGGCCAAACTCTGGGGTTACCGTCAGATCTTGTTTCTTTTTTTTGTGGTGTGCCACCACCACATCCCACCACTTAAAATACTGCTTGAGCAGGGGTTTCCATTCAGGAGCCCTTGGGTCATTGATCTGGGGTCCTTCTTCAAAACCCAGACGCAAATGTACATGCCTTGCATGCTGCAATGCCAGGCTGACAGCCTCTTGCTGGTCCTGCAACAGGGATTCGTGCACTGTACACCAATGCGATATGTCCAGGGCAATGCGGAGATCTGGAGCAGCTTTGGCAGCAGCTTCAAAAACCTGCAGGTTGAACAAAAATTTCCCGCGGTGTGTTTCGTGCACAATCTCTATACCCGTTTCGGCTGCAATTTTTTTGGCAGCATTCACCAGCTGCATGTTTTGTGCAAAACTGAAATAGTCCTTTCCTGTTTGGGTATTGATCATCACAGGATTCACTTCGGTAAGATTGTAAAGATGCCGCTTAAAGTTTTTTTCATTGAGGGCAAAATCCTTTTCAAGCGACTGCCAATACTGACCAATCAACAAGAGGCCATGATCAGCCAGTGTTTCCACGATTTCATTCCTTTTCTTTTTCACCAAAGGAAGGTCCATCTCAACACCGTTGTATCCGGCGTTTACAACGTTCTTGCAAAATTTGGAGAAAGGAAGCTGATTGCCCCAATGGGTACAGAAATAATGTATTTTCATTAATGTGTTTTCAATTGTTATTGTATGATTTTCTTCAGGAATGCAAATGCAGCAGGATTTTCCAGTACCCGGTTGGCAAGGGTCAACTCACAGAAAATGAATTTCCCTTTTCCCATTGACAGTGTTGCTGCAGCAAGATAACCCGCAGGATCTTCGCCCGAAAAATTACAGAGGCCTGTTGTAACCAATGGCGACCATCCTTCAGCCCTGAATACATTGCGCAACAAGGGCTGTAGGTAGCCCGCTTTTTTATCGTACCAAAGAAAAAAATCCTTGGGCTGAAATTGTTTGTCGCGGAGGAGCGATGCATCAGGATTCGCAAAATAATATTCGCCCATGATGGTATGCTTCACCTCTACGTTTGTATTGGCAATATCATACTTTCCTGCTGGAACTTCAGTAAACAATACCTTGCCACCCTTGCGTACAAATTGATCTATGTTGTTTCTGTTGGCTGTGTATGCTGATGCATCATCAAGAATAAGCAGCTGTGCTTCTTCCAGGGTATTGACCTTGGTCCCTTTCAATTCAATGGCAAGTGCAGCAGCCTTGTCCGTTTGTTTCCCATCACTGAAAATACGCACTGGAACTGGCTTGTAACTGGGATACAGGGTTAACTCCTGCGAGGTGGCATTCATACAGGCACCCTCTTTGTTAAACAGGCCAGCCTTGATGATGGCCTTGGTTCTGGCAGCAACAGATGGCACTTTAAAATTGATCATCCCCTGGAAGCTTGCTGCGTTTTCAGCAATATCGGAAACCAGCAAATCTCTTGCGATTGTTTTTCCATCCACCACAACTTCATATCCCAAACTGTATCCTGGTGGCACTTCATTTTTATCATTGCAGACCCATGCTTCAACCATGGCCTCTTCTCCTGCGAAAAGGGAATAACGATCGGTTCGCAAAGAAACCATCAACGGTGCAAGGGCGTCCCTGTAAGCAAAAAAAGCTTTCTTTGGCTGACGGTCAACATCCATGATGGCCTTCATCCAGCCTGCAGGCCAGGCATCAATGAAAAGGTGAACAGCGGAAGAAACATTTCTGCTGTCCCTTCTGAATGCTTCAGCAACAAAGCGCATGGCCCAGGCCTGGTAATCCTGGCTGGCATCAATCCAGTTTTGCAATCCAGTTTGTGTGGGATACCACATGTAGTGAAATGTATTGGTCTGTGATTTGGAAATCCGATTGGCGGTCCATTTCAAATCATCTGCTGCATTGCCGGGCAACCATGAGGCGGGATAATATTTTTTCATGGTGTTCAAGGGATCCAATCCCTCGGCACCAAATTCTCCGCAGCCATACAACCATCCTGGCTTGATGTACTGCCAATAGCCCTTGTGAAACTTGCCTAGGTCCAGCGCATGCCCATTGTACCAGGTATTGTAACAATGGCTGTCTGGCAGTCCAGGGCTTGGAGGATCGTAATCTCCATCACCAGGTTTGATGACGCGATCTGGGTTGGACAACAACACAGCCTGGTCCATGGCCTTGAATACCATGAAGATTTCTTCGGCAGAGGCAAAGCTGCGCTGCGGACTTCCCTCCGCATTGGGAAACCGTTCATTGATGTAGGTCACCACCACTGTGGAAGGATGGGATCTTACCAACCGCTCCATCTCTTCTGCCTGCTTGACTGCCTGAGAAAATTGGTTGACCCTGATGGCACCAAAAAATGGAAGATCAGTTTGGTTCAACATGCCCAGCATGTCGCAGTAATCATAGACTTCTTCTTGCACAGGCCGCTGGGTAAAGCGGATAAAATTCATGTTGCAGAGTTTGGCCAACAGGATATCATCCCTCAACTGGTTCCAGTTTTTTCTCATCACATCATTCTGCTCAAAGCCCATGGAATTGGCGCCTCGCAGCCTGATTGGCTTTCCATTGAGGAACATTCTTCCTTTGGGAACATTGATGGTATCCATGCTGAAACTTCTCATGCCAAAACTGGAGGCCTGCACATCCAGCAGTTGATGCTGCTGGTCATTTAGCCTTACCTGCATGGAATAGAGCCAGGGTTGATCGGGCTGCCACCACCTGAAATTGTTGACATCCACTTCCAGACGAATATAATTCTTACCATACTGCATGGGCATGTTCTTGCTCTGCCAGTCGGTAGGCTTTACCATATCGCCAATGCCGGGAACATGCGTTGTTGATGGATTATAGGCTGTATTGAGAAAAACAGTATCCTTAAAATTCTTGCCAAACAGGGAAAGGTCCAGTGAAATGGATTTAGGAAATTTGGTTGCATTGAAAACTTCTACCCAAACTTCAGCCTTTGAGGCCTGTGGAAGGGGTCGCACAAAAAGATCATTGATAAACATGTCACTCCGGGCTTCTATAAAACAATCCTGGTAAATGCCCATCGCTGGTGGACAGATATGCCATCCTTCCATGGGTTCATCATACCCAGGACCACCCGCCGCATATATCTTATCGCCCACGATATGGTTGCCATGTTCATCTGCTGAACCGGTTGTGGTAGGCTCGTTCATGACTTTTACCATCAACCTGTTTTTCCCTTTTTGAGCAAGGGCTGAAATATCAAATTCAAAAGGGGCAAAGAACCCTTCATGGCTTCCACAATAGGTTCCATTGAAATATACTTCAGTCTTGTAATCAACCCCTTTGAAGCATACAAAAAGGCTTCCCCTGCGCAGCATCTCATCATCCAGTACAATCTCCTGCTGGTAATAGGTTACGGCATGGCCAAGCGGTGGCCCATAATGCGGAATCTTCACTGTTTCCCAACCCCCTGCTCCTGATGCAGCATGGTTGATATTTTTTTTGTCCTCCTCCGTTTCTTTTCTCCATTGCATGGTAGAGATGGGAATTTTTTTTCGCATGCGCTCTTTCAGTACAGCATGATTTTCCATGAAAGGCGCATATGCCTTGCGCATGGAATCCAATTCAGCATAGAGCATTTCCTTTGATTCATGGGCCATCACGAAAGGAAGTGCAGCCCTTGGTGGATTGCCAGAGCGAAGCAATTTGTTGGGCAAAACAGGAGGCAAGGGCTCTATCAACTCATCTTTGCGCAGCTTGTACTCCTGCCCTCCAATTTTTGCAAACCGGTCTTCTTGTGAAAAAGCAACAAGCTGTACTAAAGTAAGGATGAAGGACAATGCCCAGGAAGTCAATTTCATTTGTTTGTTTTTCTTGATGAAAGCCAGGGTAATATAAAAAAAGAAAGCCAATCCATTCATTCTTTACAGAATTTCAAGACTGACTTGCCTTATTTATAACCCTAACGAAGTTTAATAACCAGGATTCTGTGTGAGTTTTGCACCATTGTTTTTGTCAATCTCACCCTGTGGTATGGGAAGCAGGTTGTTGTGAGCAGCCACAGAAGCACGCTGGTTCACATCACCATATTTTTTTACCCTGTCAAAAACAAGACCAAGTCTCATCAGGGTAAGCATCCTGTATTCTTCACCATACAACTCCCTTACACGCTCATCAAGAATATAGTCCAGGGTGATATCATTGGCAGTAGCCAATGGTGCCCTTGCTCTTGTTCTGATAACATTGATGTCTGCAGCAGCGCTTGCTTTGTCGCCTTTGGCGAGATAGGCTTCCGCCCGAAGAAGATAGGTTTCAGGGAGACGCATCACATACTGGTCCTTGGTGTATCCATTGATAAAGTTTCCGTCCGCATGTTTATCTGTACCAAATTTTGTCCAGTTAGGATAGACGTACCACATGGTATCTTCATTGGCGGTCAGGAACGACTTGGGTATAAGATCACCTTTTTTATAGGCTGGTTGTGTACCTGATGCTGCAATGTTTGCACCAAAATAAAAATTACGCCTGATGTTGGCTTCACTGTTTCTGATATCTCCGGCAGATCTTGCCCATACATCCCAGTTGGAATAGTTAGTACCACGGATAAAACTTGCACCTCGTCCTACACTATCAGAAGCACCAGCAGCGACAAGACCAGCTTTGGCAAACAGCCAATGCCTGCACCAATAGGCACGGCCCTGAATCATCCAGTTACCCTGGGTTGGAAAGGCAATACCACCACCAGGAACATTTCGCTCAAACTGGGCAACCCAGATGGCCTCTCTGTTGCCCATTTGGTAATTGGTATTATTGATCTCGTGGAGGTCCCAATAATAATCAACGGGTGTACCCCTTGTGGTGGTGGTTTCTGTTCTTCTTGCGCCAAAACGTGTATTCATCAACGAGTAAGGACCATCCGTTCCATTGATAACCTTGGTGGCCGCTGCAATGGCACCATCATAATCCTTCAGGATGATATTGATTTCAGCCAGCAAATGATCTGAGGCAGCCCTTACCACTTTTCCAGGAACAGTGGTTGAAATGGGCAGGTTGGCACTTGCAAAAGTCAAATCCTTCTTGATGAAGTCATAACATTCCGCTTGGGTATTTCGGGTGAAGTCAACCTTTGGAGCTGTCACCGGCTCTGCAATGATGGGCACACCACCAAAGGCAATCACAAGGTTGCGGTACCCCCAGGCCCTTAAAAAACGGGCTTCTGCCTCTAGTGCACTTTTTTCTGCAGCAGTAATTTTAGCCAATGGATTTTCTATACCTGCAATAACCGTATTGGCATATTTCACCATGGTATAATTCCAGTTCCACCATTTTGCAGACTGCCCATCCTGTGAGTTGATTTTGGTATAGTTTACCCAAGCAGCGTTGGGATCGGCAATATACACTGTTGTTGTTGCCGCAACATCAAAGTTGACCCCAAGGTGCCAGAAATCGGTCCAGCCATCGGTTGAGTTATAAAAATACTGCAGTTGCCTGTAGCAGGAGTTCAATGCCAGGTCAAACTGGCTTTTGGTGATGAGTGCATTGTCAACAGTCAAGCCATCTCTTCTGATCTCCGTAAGGAACTCTCCATCCTTTTTACAGCCTGCAAGAAGACTTATCGCAAGCATGAAAGCTGTTATTTTTTTGATTATGTTTTGCATGATCATTCGTTTAGGTTCTTTAAAAATTAATGTTTGTTCCAAGGTTGATGGTTCTGAACAATGGATTGGAGACACCAATCGCACCTGCATTTTCGGGATCCAGTCCCAACCACTTGCTGAACACCAATGGATTTTTTGCCGACAAATAAATCCTCAATCCACTCATCTTCAATTTGTCCAATTGCTTCTTGTTGAGGGAGTATTGCAAACTCAGGTCCTGAAGCCTTACGAAGGTTCTTTCATGTGGATGGCTGTATCCAAAAGGATTTGAATAGTTGGGTCTTGTGAAAGTATTGCTGGGTGTTTCAGCAGACCAATACTGTTGGTTAAGCCAGTTTTGATTTTGATTGTTCCCGAATGCGGTAAGGTTATACGATGAGTTCGGACTCATGTAGTAATTGTCAGCACCACCGCCAACAATGGCATTGAAGTTGAAAAACAATTGCCAGTTCTGGTAGGTAATGGTATTGGCAAGGCTCCAGCTGAAACGGGGTTGAACATAGCCAATGATTTCTCTGTCGAGTGAGTTGATTTTTCCATCAGGCTTTCCATCTCCCCTTACTGTACCATTGATATCACGGATTTTCAGGTCGCCTGCCCTTGCGCCAAACTTGGCAATATAATCAACATCAGCTGTTTGAACAATCCCATCCACTACATAATCAAAGATAGCTCCAATCGGTTTTCCAATGAACCACCTGTTACCGAGGTTATCATCTTCTCTTCCATCTCCATCAGCATCCACACCGGTCAATGCCACTATTTTGTTGCGGTTCATCCAGTAGTTCAGGGTAGCTTCCCAATGAATTGCATTCGGATTTTTTGGAGCAAGAATAACGCCTGTCACTGAAGCCTCCAGGCCCATGTTATCCACCTGTCCGATATTCGTCCTTACAGAGTTGAAACCCGTAAGATTGGGAAGAGAGCGGGTAAGCAACTGGTCTGTGGTTTTGCTTTGGTAAACGTTCAAGTCACCAGAGATCCTGTTATCAAAAATGGCAAAATTAAGACCGCCATTGAGGGTTGTTGTCTTTTCCCAGGAAAGCTGCTGATTGGCAAGGCTGCTCTGGTAAATGAACAGTGAACTGGTAGAGCCAAAAACTGTTGTTCCAGAAGCAATATTGGCAAGGGTTTCATAAGAATCAATCCCCTGGTTTCCATTCTGGCCATAGGCCATTCTCAACTTTAGGTAATTAACTTGGGGCAAAGCCTGCTTGAAGAAATTCTCTTCGCTGATGGCATAGGCCAAAGCACCTCCATAGAAATTGGCAAACTTGTTTCCTTCTGCAAACGCAGAAAAACCATCACGCCTGAAATTCATGGTCAGGTAATACTTGTTCAAATAGTTGTAGTTCATCCTTCCCAGATAAGCCAAGTTGGAACGATCACTGAAAAAGGAGGAGGTTCGTTGGTTGGCAGGGTTACCCAAATGCAGTCCATAATATCCCAATGTTGTCGTACCTGCAAGAGAGAAGTCGCTCGCAGAAGTTCCAACCCTTGAACTGGATGAATAGTCGCGCTGATAACCAGCCAGGGCATCAATAGAATGATCGCCGATCATTTTTTTATAGGTCAAGAGATTTTGAATCTCCCAGGAGTTAGTGAGTACATTGGCCATGCTGCCGTATGTACTGGAAAGAAATTTTTCTGGGTTGGCTATATCTGCAGGATTATCTCCATTGATAAAATATTTTTCATGCCTGAAGCTACCAGAAACAGTTTCCTGCTTGTACTTGTTGACGTTGATCCTGTAGTTCAATCCCTTCACTTTAGGGATGTCTGCACTGAGGTAACTGATGATCCTTGTACTGGTATACTTCTCAAGGTTGTCATCATACAAGCCAGGAGAAGTGGCATTTCCCCAATAAGGATTGATAAGGTTAGCAGGAGTTGGGTTCTTGTCCAAAATCCCAGCAGCCTCATCTAACCATTTGTAGGCATAAGGGGTTCCGATGGTTGCCTGTCCCATATTAGGTGGTGTACCAGAATAATCCCTTGCAGAATAATACATGCTCAGGCCATAATCAAGCCACTTGGTGATCTTGGCATCCATTTTTGCAGTAACGGTATACTTCTTGAAGTTATCATTGTCCAATACACCATTCTGCTTAAGGTATCCTGCAGAGACATAATAATTAATCATGTCGCTACGTCCGGAGACACTGAGGTTCAGGTCGTTCAAGGGAGCATACTGGGTAATCTCTCTCAACCAGTCTATCTCTTGACCGTTTTTGTATGCAACCAGTTCTTTTGCATCCAATACTTTTTCTATTGACAAATCGGCCTGACCCGCAAGGCGCCTGTTTTCCGTTCTCCATTTGATAAAGTCTGCGCCCTTCCGCATGTCGGGTCTTTTGGTCCAACTTTGGGTACCATAGTTGTTGTTGACTGAAATCGCAGGTTTTCCTGTTTTACCACGCTTGGTGGAAATCATGATAACACCATTGGCCGCCCTTGATCCATAGATGGCAGCAGCACTAGCATCCATGAGGATGTCAAATGATGCGATATCCTGGGTATTGATCTCATTCAAACTTCCGTCAAAGATTACGCCATCAAGCACAATCAATGGTGCGTTGGATGCAGCGAGTGAACGCTGGCCACGGACCAGTACACTTGGTGCACCACCGGCAACACCCACGGCACCAATGTTCACACCCGGCGTACCTTGAATGGCCTGAAGCGGACTGATATTGGTCATGTTGGCAATCGGTGTGCCTTCTATATTGACTTTTCTCACTGCTCCCGTAAGATCTTTCTTCTTTTGTGTACCATAACCGATCACAACAACTTCATTCAAACTCGCAGACTCAGCCTTGAGTGAAACCGAAAGGCTGGACTGTCCTTTTACTGCTACAATTTTTGTTTCGTAACTGGTAAAACTAAATACAAGTGAAGCGTTGTCAGCTGCCTGCAAAGAGAAGTCTCCCCGCTCGTCAGTGAGTGTTCCCTTGCTGCTGCCTGAGATAGTTACACTCACGCCAGCAATCGGCTTTCCTGCTGCATCAGTAACATTCCCTTTCACCAATTTGGCTTGCGCAAAAATTGATGAAGAAAAAACGAACACCATGATGGAAAAAAGAAACAAGCAACGAAGAAGAACGCTGCTGTTCCAGGCTTGTCTTTTGGGATGAAAATTTTTAAGCATGTTGATTTTTTTTCGTTAGTATTTGGCGTGGAATGTTCCCAAAGGAAAATTTCCAAATCAAATTAACACCGAATAACAGGGAGTTCAGGCTGAAACAATAGCGAATTAGTATACTTTTTTGGCTTTAAATTATCCGGGCTCCAGGTACAGCTTTTTAAAAAAATACCGCTATTTTCAATCGTCAATAAATTGCTTTCGCATGAAACCGCTTTTCCTAAAAATTGAATCCACCAATGTCTACACCATCAGGGAGCAATTGGTTTCTCATGTTTACAGCAAATACTATTATCACCCGCAGATTGAAATTGTGTATTTTGAAAAATCAGATGGCATGTGCATCATCGGAGACAAAGTGCACATCATCAAGGAGGGAGACATTTTCATGTTGGGGGAGAACCTGCCACACCTTTTTCGCAACGATGAGAAATATGCAGACAAAAAACTCAAAGTAAGGATCATTGCCTTGCATTTTCTTCCCGATTTTGGAGGCAAGGAATTTCTGGAGCTTCCAGATTTGAGGAACATAAAACTACTGCTGAAAAAAGCAGAAAGGGGAATCACTGTTGAAGGAAAAACAAGAACTGAAGTAGGAAAGATCCTGAAACAGATGTTAACAGTAAAAGGCCCAGGAAAAATGGTGCTCCTGCTGCAGGCATTGACGCTGATCAGCACATCAAGAGATACGAAAATGATTCTCCCTATTGGGTTTCAGCCACAAATCAATGAGCAGAATGAAGACAGGATCAACGATGTGTATTCCTATACCATGCAAAACTTCAACCAAAAAATACATACCAAACAAATAGCCTCGATTGCACACCTGAGCGAGCATTCGTTTTGTCGCTACTTCAAAGCCAAAACAGGAAAAACCTATACCAATTTTTTACATGAGATCAGGATAAAACATGCCTGCAAACTGCTCATTGAATCAAAGCTCAGTATTTCACAAATCATCAATGAATGTGGATTCGTAAACTATGCCAACTTTTTCAGGTACTTTAAAATGCTAACAGGAAAAACACCAGCAGAATACCAGAAGCTCAACAACGATTTGATTACGGAAAAATAACAGGATTCATTTCTGTGTCAATCACTTCTCCGATGGTAGCGCCAGGGCACCATGCATCCCAATCAGCCTGCTGGTTCTTGTTTTCAGGCGCCTTTAGTTTCATGTCCTTGTCCATGTAAATCATGGTCATCACCTTGCGCATCTGCTTGGTGGTATTCGGGCCAGCACGGTGGTAGAGCCATCCCGTATGAAAACTCACCTCGCCCAATCCAAAGGCTTCTACAACATGGTCAAAGCCTGTATTCCTGAGTATGTTATCAAGATATGCCTGGCTTTCATCGCCAATTTCCTTATCACGTCCTTCGGTGATTTGAAAGCTCTTTGCACTGAATTCAAGAGGGCCTAATTCCAGTGGTGTTTCCTGCAAGGGAATCCAGGCAGTGACTGTCTTCTCATTGGATAAAGGCCAGTAATACTGGTCTGCATGCCAGGGCGTATGTCCGCCACCTGGCTCTTTGTAGAGGGCCTGATCATGGTAAATTCTCACCCCTTCAACCTCCAACAAATCAGCGGCAATTTTGGCAAGGCGCTTGCTGAAGACAATCTGTTTTACAGCAGCTGAATTTCTCCAGATGTTCATGATCTGCAAAAATGCTTTACCATAGGTATCCCTGTCTTCCATGGCAAGGTGTTGGGTATTCAACCGGTTGACTTCAGCTGTAATGATTTCATCCATGGCCTGTAATGCCTCCTTTGAAAGTACACCAGGAATTTTAACAAATCCATTTTCCCTAAAATAGGCAATCTGCTCCTGTGTCAATTCAAAAGGTGCATCCAACGCTTGTGCAACGATATCAGGTATTGTATTCATGGTAATTTCGATTCTGTATTGAAGTTAAACAAACTATAGCGAAAATTCTGTCAGCTTGTGTAGCATGGGAGACAAACCATGCCCAATGACATCAGGGCGCTGAATAAACCCTTTCTTGAATGTGATGGGTTGTTCCAGTATATCATTGGTTGCCAGATAGGAGAACTCAGTTCTGTTGACCTCATCAAAGGCGAGGGCAAGGTGCGCATTGATCTCAAACATTGAATTGCCAAGATAGACAGGGATGTTGGCTGATTTTGCCAGGGCAATCGAAGCCAGCGCATAATCAATATCCTTTCCGGTTCTTAGACCCTGAAGTCCTCCCACTTCGACCAACGCTCGCAGGTCGTCGATGTTGTTGACATAATCATGGCCAATGATGGGGATGGGGCTTCTTTTTGTCAGCTCAGCAAATCCCTGCACATCATCACGACGGAGCGGATCCTCCATGTATTCAAGGGCAATGCCATTGCTGAGATAGGTTTCAATTCGCTTCAAAGCGGTCTGCCAATCCCAGACCTCGTTGGCATCTGCGGTAAGCCTGATTGCAGTGCCTGCATAGGATTGGATCAATTTCAACCTTCTCAAGTCGCGCTCTACATCATCTGCGCCCAGCTTGACTTTGATGATGTCAAAGCCATCCGTCAAAAATTTTTCAGTCAGGTCCAATACATCCTTGTCTGAGAGGGGAAAATCAAGAATACTGCCATAGGCAAGTGCTTCTTGTTTCGTTGTGCCGGGGTTCAGCAACTGGTACATGGGTAGATTTCTTTCCTGGGCCATCAGGTCCCAGAGGGCGAGGCGAACAGCTGCATCAAGATGATTGAATCCTGATGAAAAGGAAGTTCTCTCTTGCTCAAGATCAAAGGCATTCCTCTTGTACAGTTTCTTCCACCAGGTATTCCTGAAATCAGCTTCGATCACGGATACATCAGGAAGTTCTCTTACATACCAGGCGCTGTGCTTGAACTTTCCTTTCCATGCAGACTCTGAATAACCCCAGCCAACATGACCTTCACTGGTCTTGAGTGCAATAGCCACAACATTGATGACCTCATAACTACAGTTGTTATCCCCTACAACCCTTCCCAGCGGAAGGGTTAATTTATGCACTTCAAAATCATCAATCAATAACATCGCATCTATTTAAGGATT
>JBIJAE010000227.1:0-3347 GCA_044345895.1 Chitinophagaceae bacterium | reverse complement strand
TGTTGATGCTACAAAAAGGTGTTCGATATAATCCTCTTGTCTTGTTTTACCACCAATCGATCCTCGGCCACCACGTTTTTGGGCACGGTATTCATCAGCAGGAGTTCTTTTGATATAACCCAGATGTGAAACAGTAATCACAACGTCCTCTTCTTTGATCAGGTCTTCAATCCTTACTTCATTATCGAGATAAGTGATTTCAGTTCTTCTTGCATCACCGAACTTATCTTTCACTTCAATCAACTCAGTCTTGATCAGGTCATAGCGTTTCAATTCATCAGAAAGCAAGTCTTTGAGATAAGTAATCAATTTCATGATTTCCTCATACTCTTCTTTGATCTTGTTGATCTCCATGCCTGTAAGGCGTTGTAACCTGAGTTCAAGCACCGCCTTGGCCTGGATTTCTGACATGTCGAAATTAGCAATCAAGCCTTCTTTGGCCTGCTCTGGATTCACTGCATTGCGGATCAGCCTGATTACTTCGTCCAAGTGATCCAATGCAATGAGATAACCCTGAAGGATATGGGCTTTTTTCTCAGCCTCTTTGAGTTGGTATTTTGCTCTCCTCACCACTACCTCGTGCCTGAATTCGATGAAAGAGGAAATCAGGTCTTTAAGGTTAAGGATGCGTGGCCTTCCTTTAACAATGGCAACATTGTTGATACCGTATGAAGTCTGAAGATCAGTGAACTTGTACAATTGATTGACAATCACATTGGCCACAGCATCTTTTCTGACATCAATGACAATACGGGTACCTTCATTTTCATTGGATTCATTGTTGACATGGGTGATGCCATCAATGACTTTTTCTACAACCAATTGTCCGATTCTTGCGGTAAGTACATCGCGGCTCACCTGGTAAGGTACCTGGTTGATGACGATTTGTTCACGTCCATTAGGCTTTGTGTCAATGCTCACTTTACCCCTCAGTACAACCCTTCCCCTACCGGTATGCATGGCTGCTTTAACACCTTCCATTCCGAAGATGATTCCGCCACCAGGGAAATCAGGTGCTTTGACATGCTGAACCAGCTCGTCAATGGTGATTTCACGGTTATCAATGTATGCAATACATCCGTCAATTACTTCCGATAGATTGTGTGGCAGCATGTTGGTAGCCATACCTACAGCAATACCACTGCTTCCATTGATCAGCAAGTGGGGAATTCTTGTCGGTAGTACAGTTGGCTCCTCAATGGAGTCATCAAAGTTGAGTTGGAAATCAACCGTATCCTTGTCGATATCATCCATCATGAAACCAGCAAGCCTTTGCATCCTGGCCTCTGTATAACGCATGGCAGCTGGTCCTTCACCATCTGGAGATCCGAAGTTTCCCTGCTTGTCAATGGTTGGATAACGGGTATTCCATTCTTGCGCCATCCTTACCAGGGCATCGTAAACTGCTGTATCACCATGAGGATGGTATTTACCCAATACTTCACCCACAATTCTCGCACATTTTCTGGTGGGCTTGTTGTAATCCATGCCCAGTTCATTCATGGCAAAAAGGATCCTTCTGTGAACTGGTTTCAAGCCATCGCGAACATCTGGCAGTGCCCTGCCCACAATTACACTCATGGAGTAATCGATGTAGGCAGACTTCATCTGCTCCTCAATGTTGATGGAAATTATCCTGTTGTCGTCGTTTGTTTGCTCCGGGAGATTTTGTTCTTCCATGTATGTTTTGGTGAGGCTGGGTTAGGTAAATTGATTGTAAACAAATTTACCTTTTTTTGGGCTTAATTCCATCAATGACAAGGGTTGATTTATCCACTTTTTAAAGCCAAAATGTGGGTTAAATTATGCTGTAAATCAAGGAAATACACAAAATAAATTGGCAGTGCAAAAGACTATACTGTTGAATGCAGGTTTAAGGGCTTTTGGTGGGATAGAAAATTATAATTCCCCTTCAGACATGGACATGATAAGTTCCCACTCATCCTCCAAAACAGGTTGAACGGAGAGCCTTCCAAGCCTGATCAAAGCCATATTGGACAATGAAGGAGTGGCCTTGATTGCTGCCAATGTGACCGTTTTTTTGAGTTTTTTGTGTGGCTTGAAATCTACAACAACCCAGGCTGTTTCATCTGTGGTTGGGTCCTGGTAGGATTCTTTGACAACTTTGGCAATACCAACAATTTCCAGTCCTTCGTTGCTGTGGTAAAAGAAAGCCAGGTCTCCCTTTTTCATGCTGCGCAAATTGTTTCTTGCAGCATAGTTTCTGACACCATCCCAGAATGTTGAACCATCTTTCACAAATTGATCCCAGGAGTATTTAAAAGGTTCAGATTTGATCAACCAATATGCCATAAAAAGTATTTTAACTTAAAATCTAGTACCCGCTGGCAAGAACATCTGCCAGATGCAAACTTTTGACAGGCAATGCCATCTTTTCCATGACCCCGCCAATGTGCATCAAACAACTTAGATCGGTAGAAATAAGGTAGTCAGCTTTTGTGTTGACAATATTTTGGACTTTTTGTTCACCCATTGCCACTGATATACCTTCAAATTTTACGGCGAATGTACCGCCAAAACCACAACAGGTTTCACTTTCCTGTAATTCAATCAACTTTAATCCTTTGACCTTTTCCAATAATTTTCTTGGTTCTGTTTTGATCCTGCATTCACGCAAAGCAGCACAGGAATCATGGTAAGTTGCAACACCGTCAAATTGTGCACCCAGGTCGTCAGTTTTCAAAATATTCACCAGGAAATCACTCAATTCATAGACCTTCTCCTGCAATCCTTTTGTATCCTTCTGGTTGGAGGCATTGTCATAAATCTTGGAATAATAATTCTTGATGAATCCTGTACAAGAGGCACTGGGTACTACAATGTGATCTGCTCCAGAGAAATCATTGATGAATTTATTGCATATTTCCCTTGATTCACCCCAATAACCTGCATTGAAAGCAGGTTGACCACAACAGGTTTGCTCTGGGTTATAGGTTACTGTACAGCCAGCTTTCTCCAGTACTTTGATGGTATTGAATCCAGCTGTTGGATACAATTGATCAATAAAACAGGGAATGAAGACATGAACATTCACCCAATACTTATTTTACAACACCAAGTCTTGCAAGGTATTTGTCTACAATGAAACCTTTTTCAGTTCTTGGATATTTATCCTTCAATATTTGGTAAAGTTCGATAGCCTGGTCTGTTTTACCATTCATTTCAGCCAACATGGCTCCCCTGAAAAGGTATTCAGATGAAATTGCCTGGTCTTCTTCAAAGATGGTTCCTGCATTCTTGTAATGAGCAATAGCATCTTCATTCTTTTTCAGTTCTGCATAAGCATCACCCAACAAACCTTCAGCTTTTGCTTCTACTTGTTTGGC
>JBIJAE010000022.1:0-12277 GCA_044345895.1 Chitinophagaceae bacterium | reverse complement strand
CCATGGTAGAGTTTTTTGGTTGTTCATAGCACTGATCGGTATAAAAACGCCATCAAGCGTTCTTACACAGACTTTTCAGGTTGCAAATGAACCCCAAATGCACCTCAAGTAACGGTTGAGCTAGTCAATAATTTGCCAATTTTGAGAATATTGAACAAATTCAGCATCAGTTACGGGGCAAAAATTGGCTGAAATAGGCTGATGGTGTTTCGCCTGTTTTCTTTTTTACTGCATTGATCAGTGTGTTTCTCGACTTGAAGCCTCCAAATACAGCAAGTGCGTCCAGTGTATAACCATGCTCTTTATCAGAAGACTTTAGGCTGTCGGTAATATAATCCACACGATAATTATTCACCAACTCGTTGAAATTCAGTCCAAATGCTTTGTTGATAGAGGCAGATAGAAGGTAAACTGGAATACCCAACTCATCAGACAGATCATTAATCTTATATCCCGCACGCAAGAAAGGCTTGTTTTGTGTAAAATAATTGATAATGATGGGTTTATAGTCATGCTCAGGCTCCTCAACGGGGTTTTTTAGGTCAACAAGACGCTCCGGATCAGTTGCCGAATGAAACATTTCTTCCTCAGCGGCAGAAACTTCTCGGGTAGGCAACCCCTTGATTCCATATAAAATGGTTGGATTAAAAAACAGATAAAAGCAAGTGAATAGAATCGATAATGAAATAGCCAGTGAGATTGCTTGGGGAGCATTGATATAAATGGACAGATCTAAGGCAAGCCAGCCTTTAAGCAAAAAGTTGATGAAAATAAACCACAGCAAACAGTAGATAAATAGCAGCCAAATTGTAAAATAATTCAGCCACTTATAGGTTTCATGGTTGTTTGGTAAGTCCAAACCCTGTTTTCTGGCCATTGCTTTAGTTTTTCTAATCAAAAAAAACTGTGCAATTGCAAAAGATAAACCATAACCGATGCGTAACAAGATGCCCCATCCAGCAGGAAGTACTCCATCCAAATCTACAACGATTACTTTTTTATTCATTAAAATTTGGGATATGAGGAGTTCTTTCTGCTCTGCTGGCAGCAGATAAAATGGAATAAAAGTTAACCCGTAAATGAACGCAGGAATAAAATATTGATACTGTTTGGATTTGAGTGTATGTTCTTGATATAAAACACTGCGTACATACAAGAATGCCAACGGGGATGTTGTAAGTGAGAAGTAAACAGGAGACCGCCAAAGCTCCGGATAACTCAGGTAAAAATTGGTGTGCAGAAGACCATGGTGAATGGCAAGAATGGAGAGGCAAAAAAGATAGATAGCAAGCAGGCGTGGGGCCACCGATTTATCCCTGTTTACAAAATAAAGAATGAATGAAATCAGTAATCCAACCACTCCAACCGTTGGCACAAAAGGATAAAGAAGAGATTCAATGTTTTTCATGCTGGACTAAGCAGTATTATACCATACCAATGAATGGCAATGATGAAATTAAGACAATTAGAGCATCTTTGCTATTGTGAGCTAAAAATGGCGAGAGTAATTTTCGCTTTTGTTAAATGGTCACAAAAAATACATTTTCAAGTCACGTTGGGAGCAATGTTCGCCAAATAAGAAATGAACAAAAGATTTCTATCGAAGAGCTTGCCAATCGGTCCGACATGACGTATTCGCAAGTGAGCAGGATTGAACTGGGAAAAATAAACACGACTTGTTATACGCTCTATGTATTGTCGAAAGTTTTGGGTGTTCATGTGACAGAGTTTTTTCGAAATAAAATTGAATAATTAGGAGTACTACTATCTTTCTACTAATCTGTAGGTTACCGATAACAACTTAATTATATATTTTAAATTTTTAAATGTGTTGGTGGAAAGCGAATCGAATTTTATAAAAGCATTGGGTCAAAGAATTGCCTTTTACAGAGAAAAAGCAGGGTTCTCTTTACTTGATATTTCTGCCAACACAAGAATTGAGGTTGAAAATATTGTTGCTTACGAAAATGGTACACGTTCCATACAGATAGAAGATTTTGTAAAAATCGTTAATGCCCTGGGAATTGATGCATCCCAGCTTACAGATGGAATACTAATGTAAAATTAGAAAGCTAACCCTCCTTATCAAAAAAATCCTTCAATAAATAATCTCCCCTCCACTGGTTGACATATTTTTCAGCCCTGGGAAACATAACTTGATTGTCAACCCCATCACAATACATCAAAAACTGTTCCCATTCTTCATCGGAGAATTTTAGATTAAACTCATTTGCATACATCTCTCTTGTGAAATTGACCAACAAATGCTGGTCCCTCCTGAAGCGCAAATAATACAGTATCTCCCAGGTTTCCCATTGATCGATCGGCTTGTTATAATTCATATACACTCAATACTGATTGTATCAAATTTATACTTTGTAAGCAAGAGGGCGCATGTCATTTGTGACATGTGTTTTATAGGAATTATTGATCAATATTGTATTCTCCAATCCAAACAAGGATAATGATTAAGAGCGAATAGAAAACCGTTTTAAACATGTCCTAGAAAAACCAAATGCCCACTTTCGTGGGCATTTTTGTAAAACCTATTCCGAGGCCTTTCTGATAAAAATCACAGGCCGATTTGCTACTAACTAAACACCTGATACTTTTTTATGATTTATGAATCGGAGAATGAATCATGAAAGCAATTGCTGAATTTTCAAGATCATTACCAACAAAATGAAAAAAACAACACCTGAAATGACAATCACGGAAGAATAACCTACTTGACCCTTTCTTTTACCTTGCCGATTGTCGATAATTTCCATTGTATAAAATTAGAAAAGGTCAGATGCAATAAGGATGTCTTATTTGACATGAAAAGGAAAAGCAGAGCGACATTAACCGACTAAATCAAATTGCAGCTTGTCCAATCCATTGATAATTTCTGAAAAATTGATATCCAAGGCTTTAGAGATGACAAAAAGTTGAAAAACAGATGTATTGATCCGACCACGTTCAATCCTGCTGAGTTGGGTATATTCAACACCAATTTCAAAAGCAAGCTGTTCAATTGTCAATCCCTTGGATTGACGAATACTCCGAATTCTACTACCAACAACATTGGCAACTTCATTTTTTTTGGTTTCGATCATCTGGCTTTCATTGAATAGTCCATAAAAGAGAATGCACAAACCAACAGATATTGCGTATTTATACCTAATTTTTGTAGTGAAGAATGCCTAATATTTGATAATCTTGAACAAAATTGGGCCTGAAATCAGTTGATTTTCTTGTTGAAATAACTTGACGGTGTCAACCCAGATTTCTTTTTAACAGCTCCAATAAAAGTATTTCTCGAGTTAAAGCCTGCAGTTTTGGCAATGGCTTCGAGTGTAAAGTTTTGACTGTCCGGCGACTCCTTTAGGACATCTGCAATATAATCCACCCTATAATCATTGATCAATTCATTGAAGTTCTTCCCATATTCCTGGTTAATGAAAGATGAAATTAGATAGACTGGAATATCCAGCTCCGAGGATAAATCCTTGATTTTATAACCTGCCACCAAGAAAGGCTTGTTGTTCTTAAAATGATTTTCCAAGCTTGAGCGCATCTCAACCTGCATTTCAGGTGAAAAAAAAGACACTGATTCGTTCTGGAGCTGGCGGTTTATGTCATTTTGTTCGGGCAAGCTAAAAACAGGCGATACAATAGGGCTTTTGAACCATCCTTGCAGGCCATACAATATATTGGGTTGTAAAAAAAGATATGCGCAAATCGTGAAGATGAGGCCGGCTGTGGTAAAACCGATGGCAACAAAGAATTCAATTTTAGAGGATATCGCCAGAAAATTCCACATAATCAAAAGGACATAAGAGAATGAGATGCATGTCAAAAGAAAAACAAGCCACTTATAAACTCCCTTATTTTGATTCAAATCAGTTTCCTTTTTAAGAGGTAACTTGTTTTTGCTCTTGTATATCTGAGAAATGGCTAAAAAAGTGAACAAAAAACCGGTACTACTTCTGATGATCATTCCAACACCAGATGGAAACAGCCCATCAACTTCAATGAGGGCAAGTTTCTTGTTGCTGAACATCCGTACAAGAATGGCTCTTTTTTCTTCATCAGAGAGAATATAAAATGGAAGAAAATGTATGAACATTAAAACAGCAGGGATAAAAAACAAAGCATCATGCTTGCGCAATCTAAACTCCTGGTAAAGAACAGATCGAACGTACAAATACAGTAAAGGGGGTAGTATACCTGAAAAAATTGCCGGAAATCGCCAAAAAAAGGGAAATTTTATAAAAAATTGAGTGCCTACTAATCCATAAGTTAATGAAAAAAGAGATAGGCAAAAGACTACGCCGGAAAGCAGTTTCCTGGAAAATGATTCTTCTTTGTTTGCCACCAATAAAATTATTGATACAGCAAATCCCAAAGTTGCACCTATGGAGCCTGTAATGAAATTTAATTCCTCTATTGAACCCACTCCCACTTTAAAAGACTTTACCTCTTAATATGAAATGGATTAATTATTGGTTACTACAGTTTCTGAAAGAAACAAATAATAAGGTAGGGTGGTATTGAATGAACATGGTTAGGATTTTTAGAATAATTGGAATGTTGCAAATATGACACAATTTAAATTTATTCCAATTATTAAATAAATTTATTGATTTAAGTAAGAAAATTTATGACTAAAATAAAAATTATATATCAGAGACCGAGATCAGATCATAAAAGAGGCTTGTAGCCCAACCTCAACTGCCTGTAAAATGCTTCCTGTGTCATTTCCCTGATTTCCCCGGGTTGAAGGTCTTGCAATTCAATGTCTTCAATGGCCAGACGGATCAGCCGTTTGCAGGGATGGCCCACCGCCTGCACCATTTTTCTGACCTGGTGGTACTTGCCTTCGGTAAGGCTGATCGTCAGCCAGCTGCGTGGCACCCTTTCATGTAACTCCTTTCCGTTGGAAAACAGTCCTTCCGGTTCCTCAACCAGCTCCACTTCGCAGGGCTTGGTAATATAGGAGGTTTCTTCTGCAACTGGAATGGAAACGCCGCCCCTCAACTGTTGTACAACTGACTCATCTGCCACGCCCCTGACCTGGACCAGGTATTTCCTGAAATGCGGCACCTTGCTTTGGAACAACAAGCGAGTGATTCTCCTGTCGGTGGTCAAGAGCAACAGCCCTTCAGAATCCTTGTCAAGCCTTCCAATGGCATGCGTGCCTTCAGGGAATTCAAAGTTGAGGTGGCACAACAGCCTTACCCGGTGAGAACTCACAAACTGTGAGACCATGTTGTAGGGCTTGTTCAAAACAAAATAGCGGTAAGGCTCCTCAGATAAAGGCATGCGTAAAGCTATCAAATTATGGGGGTCAATGTGCCCATGTCTGTTCATTTCTCATCAAAGACAAATAGAAAACAGGTTAGAGATATCTGTTAAATCAATCACCAACTAAAGGGCTTTTTGCAAAACCTGCCGT
Source organism: Chitinophagaceae bacterium (assembly GCA_044345895.1). Taxonomy (GTDB): domain Bacteria; phylum Bacteroidota; class Bacteroidia; order Chitinophagales; family Chitinophagaceae; genus Pollutibacter. The sequence goes on along the minus strand of JBIJAE010000022.1, from coordinate 6,837 downwards.
AATTTGCAACAAAACCAAATCCATGCGCCAAACTTCAGCCGTCCTTACCCTTCTGATAGCATCCGTCCTCCTCAACAGCTGCGCTTTCTTCAATAAAATCAATGATAAACTCTTCCCCTACAGGACAACAACTGTTGAAGAGATTACCCATACAAGTTCAACAAAGCCCAAGGCGCCGGTGACCCCTCCCAACGAGGAAATGCCCAAACCAAAACCCAGTGAAGTTGCCAGTAAACAGATAAATCCCTCTATACAAAAACCACCGTATAAACCTGTGGTATCGCCCTTGCGCGAATTCCGGGCTGCCTGGATTGCCACTGTAGCCAACATCAACTGGCCCAGCAAACCAGGGCTCTCCACCGAAGAGCAAAAAACAGAGGCCCTGAGCATCCTGAACTACCTTCAGGAAAACAAGTTCAACGCCGTCATCTTTCAGGTGCGTCCGCAGGCAGATGCGCTATACAAAAGTGATATTGAGCCCTGGTCCTATTTCCTTACCGGGCAACAAGACAGGGCGCCAATGCCATTTTACGATCCCCTGACCTTCTGGATTGAAGAGGCGCACAAACGGGGCATGGAGCTGCATGCCTGGCTGAACCCTTATCGCGCACACCATACCACGGGCAAGGACATCAGCAGCAGGTCTGTTGTCAAAACCAATCCGGAGCGGGTTTACTTGCTAAAAGAAGGTTTCTGGTGGATGGACCCCGCGATGAAAGCCACACAGGACCATACTTCAAAAGTGGTGATGGACATTGTAAAACGCTACGACGTAGATGGCATTCATTTTGACGATTATTTTTATCCATATCCGTCTTACAATGGCGACAAGGATTTTCCGGACGACAAGAGCTGGACGGCCTATGTCAACAGCGGTGGCAAGCTTTCCAGGGGAGACTGGAGAAGAGATGGGGTCAACAAACTGATCGAACGGCTTTATGATGAGATCAAACAAGAGAAAAAACATGTCAAGTTTGGCCTGAGCCCTTTTGGGATTTGGCGCCCCGGCTATCCATCCACAGTAACCGGTTTTGACCAATACGAAAAGCTCTATGCAGACGCCAAACTCTGGCTCAACAAGGGCTGGATTGACTATTTCACGCCCCAACTCTACTGGCCCATCAACAAACAAGGCCAGGCATTTCCAGACCTGCTGGGCTGGTGGCAGAGTGAAAACACGCTGCAACGCCATCTCTGGCCCGGCATCAGCATTGGTACCAACAAAAACGGGGTTACCAACAACAAGGAAGTGCTGGATGAGATCAGCCTCACCCGCAGCATGCTGCCCAAGAGCATGGGTGCTGTACACTGGAGCGTTTCATCCCTGACCAAAAACCCAACCCTCACAAAGGAATTAAGGGCTGGACCCTACAGCATTCCTGCTTTGGTGCCGGCAAGCCCATGGCTGGACGCCGTTGCACCGACCGCTCCACAGGTTGCCATGAACAAAGGCAAGGACAAACTCAATATACAATGGTCTTCCAAAGACAAAGATGCCGCCAGCTGGATCCTCTATGCGCAGTACGACAACAAGTGGGAGTATACCATCATGGGCAGGGAACAACTGAATGCCTCTTTGCAGCTGCTCGCTGCTGATGTTTCCGGTAAAACATCCACCTTAAAAAACATCATGGTTACAGCTGTTGACCGTACCGGCAATGAAAGTGAACAGCAGGTCATTCCTGTCAACTGATCAAAACCCCCAATTGAGGCCAAACAATACCTGTCTTCCATTGAGCTGCTGGGTGAAACGATCCTGGCCATAAGCAGAAACGTTGAGCGTTTCAAAAACACGATGGTTCATCAGGTTGTGCAGGGCAAGAGAGCAACGCCAGCGGGGACTCAGCACTGCTTTGACCACTCCATCCAGCATGTCAAAAGATTGAGCCTGCTCAAATTGCTGAACCCGGTACTGCATCTGGGCAAACAGGTGGGTACTGAACCGCAGCGTTATCGAGATGCCATAACCAATCCGCTTCATGGTTGAGGGCTGATCCGCCGAATTGCCAATACTATTCTGTTGCAGGTCATAATGTACCTCACCATTGAGCCTACCCTTCCAGTTGCTCACCAGCCGCTGTTCAAAGCCAAGGCTGTTCATGGTGGAAGCAAAAACAATCCCATTCAACTGTTGCGGCCGCTGGCCCAGCAAGCCATTGGCTTGCAGGATGTACTTCAATTTCAGGGCATGAATAAACTGCTCAACATGTGCATTGATCATGAGGTTGCGCTGCAAAGGGATGATGAACCAAGACAGGGAATCAAATGCATTGCCGACAGCGGTTGCCATTCCATAATCGTTGCGCAGGATGCTTGCAATTGCAGTGAAAGACAATACAAAGCCCTTGTACAAATCCATTTTTGTTGCCCCCAGTTCCATGCCCACCGACAAAGGAGTGGCAAGATCGGGTACACCGTTTCTTATGGCAGTTTCAAACAAAACAGGTCCTGCATGCCAGGCACGGTTTGAGGCCGGTTTTTTGGCAATAGACATGCCAAGGCGGTATTGTGCTGTGGGTTTTTGCTGCCATACCCATTTGTTATCCAGGAGAAAGATGAATGCATTGCTGTTGATGGCATTGCTTTTGACAAAAGCGTTTCCTGCTGCCGCATTGAAGGTGGAAGACATTTTTTTAGAATGCCGCTGAACAACAGACAGATAAGGATAATATTTTATGAGCTGCAATGCCAGGGTATTGGGTCCGGCTGAAGAATATATCGCTTCAAAGGAAGCGTTGACACCGGCCCTCACATTTTGCCTGCCCCATTGCTTGAGGAGTGCAAGATCAGTCCCTGCCGTTTTTCCATGATGGACAAAAGGCTGATCAATGAAAAACTGAAGCAGGCTGTCCAATAAAAATGAGGCCTGGAGCCGGTTCCTGTTTTGGTCCAAAGCAAAACGGGTATCCACCTGCAAGACGGTATTGGGGCTTGGCTTCCAGGAAGCATGGTGCGAACCAAGCAGGTTAAACTGCTGCAGCCGATCAGTGCCACTGCTAACCGTGGCTGTATTCCCCCGTCGGTCTGTATGGTGCACGGCACCTGTTTGCCCGTTGCTGACCGACAATTGAAAAGAAGAAAGCCTGTTCCCTCCTTTGTCTGTTTCCAGGTTCATGCGCAAATTCCCTTTTACTTCATGCTGCAATCGAGTGGTACTTGTACCCAGGTTGAATTTTTCATCCCCAATGAGGTGATAGGATGAGTTGCTGGAACCCAAAAACCTTTGCTCATTTTGCATGGCAACAGCCGTCAAACTGAGTTTGGTATGAGCAGACAATACCAAGGAGGAAATGAAAGCAAGGCTTTTGTCATTGTTGATGTTGACATACGCTGGGGGCAGATTGGGACCAGTGCCTGCATATGGTGGGTCAAAAGGCCATACCCGATAAGCACCCCGATCGTTTCCCTGCATTTCATTTCCCCGGTCAGTTACGCCATAGGCGCCTGTATTGTTGGTATTGAAAAAGCACAATTGTTTTGTTTTTTTTGCCAGCCTGATCAGTTCTGCATCCACCTCGCCGCGCTGGCCAACACCCCTTCCAAGCATCAGGTTACCGCTGGTTTTTCCGATGAATGATTTTTTGATGACCAGGTTGAGGGCCATGGCATCCTGGTTGCCAAATGTTCGCAAGAGCCTGTTTTTTTCATGGCGTTGAATGAGCTGAAGGCTGTCTATCATCAAGGCCTTCAGGTTTCTGGACAAGAGCTTGTACTGTTCTCCTGCAAGATCATCACCATCAATCATGATCCTGCTGATTTCCTTTCCATTGAAATAGATCCGGCCATTGTCATCCACACGAAACCCAGGTATGTTCTTGACCAGGTCTTCCAGCCTGAACGCTTCCGGTTTCAAATACCTAGCCGCATCAAACTGCAAGGTATCCCCACTGGCCCTGGCCAGGGGCTGGTTCCGCTTGATCACAATACCAGGAAGCTCCCCTGTATTTCTTCCCGGCAGTATGGTATCAGTTGCCAACCAGTGAACCGAAGCAAACAAAAAAGAAGCCTTCAGTAAACATACCATCACCACCAATGACCGGATCTTCATTTCAATCGATCTTTTCCCAGGAATGGAATTTCACCACAGATTGGGTCTGACAATCCACACAGTTTGCCGAGGATTGCGCACCCAGGGCTGCTTCCAGCCTGCTGAATATTTTTTTAACCCTTGCGGCAAATGCTGGAAATCCTTCTGTTCCCTTTTTCATGGCTGCCATAAAATGATCCTGGTCAAAGCCCTGTACTTCCTGTTTGGAAACAAAGGTCATGTGCCAATTGTCTTCATCGTCATAGGCCTCAAGGATCAATCCTGGCAAACCGCCCAATTTCCATGGCCCGTCCGGAATGGTGATCGTGGGGGCATACCATGCCGTATACCCTCTTCCCTTAAACTGCGTCACTGCCTTCAGGCAAGGGATGCCCCCGATCGATCTTTGTTCTTCACTGGTTTTCCAATCCATAGGAAACAATGTATCTGCAAAAAGATGTGTTCTTTGGTTCAGATCAGAAAACTCAAACAAGAGTGAATTGGATTCAACATCTTTGAAAACAGTAAACATGCTGTCTGGCCTTAGGTCAATATTGTTTCCCTGTACAGAAGCAAGGTGTACCCCCGATTCTTTCATGGTAAACAAAGACCTGTCTCCTGAAACAATCAGGGTTCCTTTGAATTGCCTGAAATTGTCTGCCCTTCCAAAACTGCTGTTGAATTTTCCTTCATACACAAACATGGTTGTGGTTTGTGCATTTACATAACCCATCATCACAACGCTGCATATCAATATGTAAATTTTCATGGTAGTTTATTTTTAATGAAAAATGGCGCAATACCCCCGGCTTGGTTTACATGATCGCCAAGCGCACAGTCTTCATCGCTGAAGAAAGACAACTGATGGCTTTTACGGTTGCTGCTTCGCAAGTGCTTGCTGTAGTTGTACAACTCACTTCTGCCTCAATGGGTCCCAGATCGATTTTCCCTTTCATTGTTACACTGCACTCTGCATCTTTCATTGTTGATGTTGCTCCATGATCATCAATGATTTTCATCTGCACTTCACCAGACTTGAACTTTACCTCTTCCACTTGTTTGCCAACAGCTGCCTGAGTCAGAAATGCTGCAAACATCATCGCTACTGATAGAATAACTTTTTTCATACAATTGATTTTATTGGTTTTTTGAATAGGCCCGGGGTATCGCGCCTGGCAACAGTTGTTTGCTGTTGCGGTGTAAAACTAGCACACCTCCAAAAGCCTGTAAAGGGATAATCAACAGGAATTGACGAGATTATTCTCCCTCAAAATGGGTGGTTTCACCAATTTTGAAAAAGAAGTAGATGCGATTGATGCAAAGCTGTTTTACCTTTGCAGCCTGATATGGGACAAAAAAAACTGATTCGCTTTGCTGAAATTGCCACCTTCGATCATGTGTTGCAGTATCCTGAAAATACAGCAGGGAAATGGCATGCACGGTTCAACAACAACAACCCCATCATCCTTGAACTCGCCTGTGGCAAAGGTGAGTACTCGATTGGCCTGGCAACATTGCATCCGAACAAAAACCTGATTGGTATTGATGTGAAAGGCAACCGCATTTGGGTAGGAGCAAAAAAATCCTTGCAATCAGGAATGAAGAATGTTGCTTTCATCCGTTCGCAGATCGGGATGATCAACAATTATTTTGCAGCAGGAGAGGTGGATGAGATCTGGCTTCCCTTTCCTGATCCTCAATTGCGCATCTCAAAATCCAACCGCAGGTTGACTCATCCTGAATTTCTCAGAAAATATCAACAAATACTCAAGCCCGGTGGTTATATCAATCTGAAGACTGACTCTCCGGTATTGTTTCAATTCACAAAACTGGTGATTGAACTTTACGGATTGACTTTGTTGGAAGAAAGCGATGATATCAGCAGGGATCTTAAACAAAACGAGGAGCTGCTGATCAAAACGCATTACGAAGGGCTTGACATTGCAAACAGCAAAAGGATTCACTACCTGAAATTTGCAATGCCCGGCTTGCTGGACCCAACAAAGGATGAACGTCTTTCAACAATGGTAAGAGAAATCGAAACTGCGTTAATTGAAGGATTGAAGGATGAAAAAGAAACTGATAGAAGGTGAACATTTTTATTACAATGAACAGGGGTACATGGTGCTCACTGCAAAATACCACCTTGACAACGGAAACTGTTGCGGAAATGGTTGTCTTAACTGCCCTTACAACCATATCAATGTGCCCGAACCGAAAAGAACTGAACTGAGAAGCCGGCTGGAACATGAAAAAAAATCTTCCTGATACAAAAGCCTCTCTCCCTCCCACTCCAAGAAATTTCTTTGAAGATGTTTTCGATGTTGTGCGCCAGATTCCAAAAGGAAGGGTAACCAACTATGGTGCCATTGCCAAATACCTCGGCTCTGGGCTCTCTTCAAGAATGGTGGGCTGGGCAATGAACGCCTCACATGGTGTCCATCCACCCATACCGGCACAAAGGGTAGTGAACCGAAACGGAATGCTCACTGGCAAACATCATTTTCAAACACCCACCCTCATGCAAGAGCTCCTCGAAAAAGACGGGGTAGCCGTCATCAACGACAAAATTGTTGAATTTGCCCAGCGCTACTGGGATCCGGAAAAAGAATTGTAACGGATTTCCTTACACGTAGTACGGGCTGATCAGGAGGTATACAATCACACCTGTAACAGACACATAGAACCAGATGGGCCAGGTGATCCTGGCCAGTTTTTTGTGTGCAGGCCATTCTGCCACCAATGCCCTGTAGGAAGTAAAGAGGATAAATGGGAGGATGACTGCAGCAAGAATGATATGGGTGATCAGG
>JBIJAE010000226.1:0-3360 GCA_044345895.1 Chitinophagaceae bacterium | reverse complement strand
CCCATGGTAACATAAGAGTATGCATAGGCACTGCCCGCAATAGGAATCATTGATGCAAATTCTGCGTAGCAAAGTCCAGCAAATGCACAGCCCACGGCTGCAACGATGAATGAAAGTGTAACACCCGGACCAGCGGCCTGTCCTGCGGCGGCTGCTGTCCTTACAAAAAGTCCTGCTCCGATGATGGCACCAATGCCCAATGCAATAAGGTTTCCTGCACCCAGGGTGCGCTTGAGTCCCTTTTCCGAATCTTCGGCCTGGGCAAGCAACGCTTCAAGTGATTTTCTTCTGAATAAACTCATAGCAATTCTTTGGTTAAATGGTTCACTAAAGTTCTAAAATAGCCAATTATTCGGTTAGATGAATATTTTATTTCAGTCCTTAAATAAAATTCCGAAATCAATTCAAATCGTTTATTTTACGAACCTTAACGCAAATATTTTTTCTATCATGAAGGGCTCTTCCGGTAAACTAACCTTATACATTCTCATTGCGATGGTTTTGGGAATTGCAGTTGGATATTTCGTACACCAGCAATCCAGTCCAGAAACCATCAAGGCATTTTCCACCAACATTAAATTGCTGACCACCATCTTCCTGAGGCTGGTTCAAATGGTTATTGCACCATTGGTGTTCACAACCCTTGTGGTAGGCATTGCAAAACTTGGAGACCTGGGCTCAGTAGGAAGGGTAGGCGGAAAAGCAATGCTCTGGTTTATCTCTGCATCATTGGCAAGCCTTTTGCTGGGGATGGTATTGGTTAATTTTTTCAAGCCAGGGGCTGCGATCAATCTTGGTTCAGCAGATCTGGAAGGGGCCAAAGACCTGATCGGCAAAACACAGGAATTCTCTTTGCAGAAATTCATCGAGCATGTATTCCCCAAAAGTGTTTTTGAAGCGATGGCCACCAATGAAATCCTGCAGCTGGTTGTTTTCAGTATTTTCTTTGGCGTAGGTACCACGGCATTGGGTGAAAAGGGAAAGGTAATTGTAAAGGCCCTTGATGCAGCGGCCCACATCATCCTCAAAATGGTGGGCTATGTCATGAATTTTGCACCCCTTGGTGTTTTTGGCGCAATTGCTGCTGTAATTGCCACAAAGGGATTGGAAGTTTTTTCTTTTTATGGGCAATATTTACTGGCTTTTATCATTGGCATTGCCTGTCTTTGGGTGCTACTTTTATCTGTTGGTTACATGGTATTGGGCAAGCGCCTTTGGGAATTGCTCAGAACCATTTCTCAACCGTTGTTGATTGCATTCAGCACAACCAGCAGTGAAGCGGTATTCCCCAAACTCACAACAGAGTTGGAAAAGTTTGGTTGCAAAGACAAGATTGTTTCCTTCATTCTTCCACTTGGGTATAGTTTTAATCTTGATGGCAGCATGATGTACATGACATTTGCCAGCCTTGCCATTGCACAGGCCTATGGCATTCATCTTGATTTGGGAACGCAATTGACCATGCTGGTCGTGCTGATGTTGACCAGCAAGGGAATTGCAGGCGTACCAAGGGCATCTCTGGTGGTGGTAACGGCCACCTGTGCCATGTTCAATATTCCTCCAGAGGGCATTGCTTTGATCATCCCAATTGATCATTTCTGCGATATGTTCAGAACCATGACAAATGTGGTGGGTAACGCGCTGGCAACAACTGCAGTTAGCAAATGGGAAGGGGAATTGGCTCCTGCAGCAATTTCAGAAGAATCTATTTAAATAAAAATTCAGTTTTATGTTGGAGTTGGCTATTCAGTGGAAAGACTTTTTGAATCCTGAATTTTATATTCAGCACGGTGGATTGTGGTTGTTCCTGTTCATTGTTTTCGCAGAGACAGGCTTGTTCGCAGGATTTTTCCTGCCAGGAGATTCTCTGCTTTTTGTGGCAGGTATCTACAGCAACGAGCTGGCTGGAGAATTATTTGACCTAAACAATGATGTCCTCAATTTATTGCTTGTCTGTCTGTTGGTTTTTTTCTCTGGCACCCTTGGTAACATGGTTGGTTACTGGTTTGGGGCTGCCAGCGGGCCCTATTTGTTCAGGAAAAACGATACCTTCTTTTTTAAGAAAAAGCACCTGCTTGCGGCCAAGGATTTTTATGACAAGCATGGCGGTGGTGCCATTGTTTTTGCAAGATTTCTTCCCATCATCAGAACATTTGCTCCTATCATTGCAGGTATTGTTCGGATGGAAAAACACAAATTCACTTTTTACAATATCATTGGTTGTATTGCCTGGGTAATCATCATGATGTTTGCAGGCCACTATCTTTACAAGTTCTTCCTCAGCCAGTTTGGATTTGATTTGAAGGAAAGGTTGGAACTGATTGTGCTTGGCATTATCCTTGTTACAACAGCACCAGTCATCATTAAATTGGTTGCCGGAGAAAAGAAGAAATAATCATCTTCATACTTAATCATCAATCCTTATGTCTAATCAGTCTTTAAAAAGTCAATTCCTCAACCTGGCGGTGATTGTTGCCGCATTGGGATACTTTGTTGATATTTACGACCTTTTGCTTTTTACCATTGTCAGGGAACCAAGCTTGATTGGTATCAACATTGGCGATGCAGATATCATGGCAGCAAGCATGAAGATCATCAACTGGCAGATGGTAGGCCTGCTCATTGGTGGTGTGCTCTGGGGTGTCATGGGCGACAAGCGGGGGAGGCTCAGTGTATTGTTTGGGTCTATCTTGCTTTATTCTGTTGCCAATTTTGCCACAGGCTACGTGCAGACAGTTGATCAGTACGCCTGGTTGCGTTTTATTGCTGGAATTGGCCTGGCAGGTGAGTTGGGCGCAGGCATCACCCTGGTCAGCGAACTGATGCCACAGAAGAGCAGGGGAGTGGTAACATCCTTTGTTGCAGGTGTTGGTCTCTTTGGTGCCGTGTTTGCTTATTTCATTTATAAAGCCACCAATGACTGGAGGTTGTGTTACAAGATTGGAGGCATTTTAGGAATTTTTTTATTGGTCTTGCGCATCAAGGTTTCAGAGAGTTCCATTTTCAAAAATCTGGAGAGCAAGCATGTTTCCAAGGGAAACCTCTTGATGTTTTTCAACAAGCGTTCGCGGTTCAAAAAGTATATTCTTGCCATCCTCATCGGCTTGCCAACCTGGTTCGTAATTGGCATCATGCTAAACCTCAGCAACCGTTTCGCAAAGGATCTATATGGGGAAAACAGCATTGACTCAGGCGCCAGCATCATGTACGGATACATAGGAATTGCCTTGGGTGATATTGTGGTAGGGTTGGTCAGCCAGCATTTCAAAAGCAGGAAGAAAGCATTGTATATTTTTTATGCGATGACCATTCTGGGTATCGTTTATTTCTTCAGCCCCCTCAACAACAATGACTTCAGTA
>JBIJAE010000224.1:0-3379 GCA_044345895.1 Chitinophagaceae bacterium | reverse complement strand
GGGATCTGGTATCGGAGGGTTATCTACCTTCCTTTATCTCACTGAGTCATCAACATTTAAGGATGGAAACTTGTCCGTATGCATCATCGCCAAATCATCATTGTCAACCACCAATACAGATTGGGCACAGGGTGGAATCGCAGCAGTCCATGCCCTTGGAGATGATTTTGGTAAGCATATTGAAGACACGATGGTTGCGGGTGCTCACCTCAATAATAGGGAGATTGTCAGGAAAGTGGTTGAAGCGGCGCCAGCATTGCTGCAAGACCTGATTCGGTGGGGTACTGGTTTTGATAAAAATGCTGCCAATGATTATGATTTGGCAAAGGAGGGCGGGCACAGCGCCGCCCGTATCTGGCATGTTGAAGACCAGACAGGGCATGCCATTCAATCGGCATTGGTACAACGAGTATCTGATGCAGAAAATGCTACAGTTGTTGAAAATACAATGTTGGTTGATGCCATCAAAGATGCCAACGGACTGTTTCACTTGCAATTGTTTGATCTGTCCAACAATTGCTTTACTGAGATCACCACATCAAAGTTGGTATTGGCAACGGGTGGAACAGGAATGTTGTACAGCAAAACAACCAATCAACAAGTTGCTACTGGTGATGGCATTTTCATCGCCCAAAAATTAGGGGCAACCATTGAAAACCTTTCCTATGTTCAGTTTCATCCGACAGGGTTGTTTCATGAAGGCAATATTTCATTCCTTGTAACTGAAGCGCTCAGGGGGGCTGGTGCAGTGCTGAGAAACCAACAGGGTGAAGCATTTATGCACCAATATGACGAAAGACAGGACCTTGCACCAAGGGACATTGTTTCCAGGGCAATCATCACCGAGATGGGAAAAGAAGGAGATGCATTTGTATTGCTGGATGCCACCCAGCTTTCAGCACAAACAATTGACCAGCATTTTCCTGCCATCAAATCCCAGTGCAAAGCCTTGCTCAACATCGATATAACAAAGGAAATGATTCCGGTCGTTCCTGTACAGCATTATTCTTGTGGGGGTGTCAAGGTAAATGCATTTGGCGAAACAACTGTCGCATCAGTTTTTGCGATAGGAGAGGTTGCCTCAACCGGGTTGCATGGAGCCAATCGCCTTGCCTCCAACTCCTTGCTTGAAGCCATTGCCTTTGCAAAATTCGCAACAGACAAACTCTTGCAACTTTCAGCTATGCAGCAGGCAGTTCCTGTTACTTTCAACATGAATTGTTTTGATATTGACAGGAATCAGGTTCAAAACCTCATGAGTCAACATGCAGGCATCATCAAAAATACAAAAGGGTTAAAAGCGGCATTGATTGCACTTCAAAACATCAAATCAAATGCGACTGCTGTTGCTTTCAATCCTTTTGATCATACCTCAGGTGTATTGCTGGAGGTGGGTATCATGCTCATTGAAGATGCATTGAATCAAAAACAGAACAGGGGAGTCTTTTACAATGAAGACTTAGTGAACGACCTTGTGCCTTAGCAGAATATCTTCTCCGATGGTCATGGCGTCCAGCAATTGAAGTTTCACCGCATTGTCCATCCTTTGGATTTGACTGCTATTAAACTGATTGATGGCATTATTGTCCATGAGTATGCGCGGACAAACAAACGTATAGATTTCATCAACCGATTTGGCGTCCATCATCGCAGCATTCATTGAGCCGCCTGCTTCAATCAATAACTGACAAATATTCTTCGCCATCAATTCTTTGTGAAATATTTCAAGATCAAACTTGTCTTGTTGGATTGGCACACAGATGATTTCGACATTGGGCAGTTCTGTTTTTATTCCTATTTTGTCTGTGATCAGGTAAATCTTGGATTGATTTCTTTTGTAAAAAACTGAGAGGTGATGGTTTTCTTGTTTCAGTAATTCAAGGTTTCTGTCAAATACAATCAGGTTTAATTCTTCTTCCGGTTGATTGTTAATCCTGATGTTCATGATAGCATTGTCTTTCAGGACAGTTTTCGCCGTTGTCAGGATCGCATCTGCAGCTGTTCTGAGGTTTGCGTGGACATATTTACGGCTTTCCTCATTCGAAATCCATTTGCTGTTGCCTGATCTGTCTGCTATCTTCCCATTGAGGGTAATGGCTGATTTGAGTACATACTTGGGTCTTTTCAGGGTTTGGTTGATGATGAAGGTGTCATTTAAGGCGATAATTTCAGGCAAGACATGAACCTCAACCTCGACGCCATTTTCCCGTAAAATTGCTGCTCCTGAGACCAGCGGATTGGGGTCCAGAGAGCCAATGACGACTTTGGGAATCCTGTGTTGCAGGATCAGATCAGTGCAGGGAGGCGTTTTGCCGGTATGGGAACAGGGCTCCAGTGTTACGTAAAGCGTGCAGGCATCCAGCTTTGCACCATGATCAAGGGCATTTCTGATGGCCATCACCTCAGCATGTGCTTCTCCTGCTTTTTGGTGAAACCCTTCTCCCACTATTTCACCATTTGCTGACACAACAACAGATCCTACGAACGGATTGGGCCGAATGGCTTTGGGGTTGGCTTGTCTGGCCAATAAAAATGCCCGCTGCAAATACTGTTCTGCTGTCATTTAGGATTACCTTTGCGCCTCAAAATTACCTACAAAAGACCATATGTTTACCGGAATCGTATCATCCGCTTATATTGAAGAAATCAGGAAGGAAGAGAATGGATGGATTTTGCAGGTCTCGGCACCTTTGATTGCTCCCAAAGTGCAATTGGGGGACAGCGTGGCCATAGATGGCGCCTGTTTATCTGTCTTTAAAGTGGAAGGGGATATCATGTCCTTTTTTGTTTCTCCAGAAAGCATAGACAAAACCATCATCCGCTATTATACAAAAGGCACCAAGGTGAACATTGAGTTGCCCATGCAACCATCTGGCTATCTGGGTGGACATTATGTGCTGGGTCATGTGGATGCCACCGCTACGGTTGCAAACATTATAGCAGGAGAGCAGGCCTGGTTTTTTACGATCAACATACCCGAACCATTTGTCAAGTATGTTGTTTACAAAGGCTCAGTTGCCATCAATGGTGTGAGCCTAACCATCAACCAGGTTGTGGATCAAAGTATTGAACTCTGCATCATTCCCATCACCATTGAAAAAACAAACATGTCATTTTTAAAGGTGAATGACAGGGTGAATGTTGAGTTTGACATTCTGGCAAAATACACCGAGCAGCTGCTACTTAAAAGGAACAATTGATATGTTTGATGATATAGAAAATGCCTTGTTGGAATTTAAGAATGGCAATCCCATCCTTGTGGTGGATGATGAGTCGAGGGAAAATGAGGCCGATATTATTTTTCCTGCCGGCAGTGCAACGCAATCTAAATTAAATTTTTGCGCTGCTGAGGGCAAAGGCCTGGTATGCATAGCCATTG
>JBIJAE010000021.1:0-12369 GCA_044345895.1 Chitinophagaceae bacterium | reverse complement strand
TTCATTCACTTCGGCAACAGCAGGACTGCTGTATACCTATGATGCGGAATTTTCTTTTCTGAATATTGGTATCTCAGGGTATCGGTTCATCCAAACCAAGAGAAGTCTGATGAACGACCCCACAAAAAAGGTTTCTCCAAGATACAGCGCACACGCAGATTTTGGGACAGCCATCAATGAAACCATCAGTGCAAATTTTAGTGCCTTACACCTCATTCAGGATGGGATGTCTGTCACTTCACTGGGAGCCATCATGGGCATTCAACACGGCAGCAGCGGATTTGAGGAGAATAAGGTAAGGATGATCAACCTTGGTCTTTATTACCGCGTAAACGATGCAATAACCCCTTATGTGGGCTATGTCTTCAATGGGTTCCAGTTTGGATTGAGTTATGATGTGAGTGCTACTACATCAAAAACAGGTTCAGTCAATTACAGATCGGTAGAGCTTTCTTTCATGTATAAGAAGTATCTTCCTACTTACCGCAGAAAAATTGGGCGGTACAATTCGCCTTATTAATCCAATTTATTATAAATCAACTCCATTATGAAGAAAGCATGCTCTTTTGTTTACAGTTTGGTATTTGGTCTTGTTTCTTTAGCGTCAACTGCCCAAGAGAAGAGGCCAAATATCCTGGTAATTTTTTCAGATGACCATACTGAGCAGGCCATCAGTGCATACGGGAGCAAGTTGATGCAAACGCCCAATATTGACAGGATCGCAAAAGAGGGGGCATTGTTCAAGAATGTATTTGTTACCAACTCAATCTGTGCTCCAAGCAGGGCAGTGCTGCTGACAGGCAAATACAGCCATGTCAATGGTTTGCGTGACAACAGCCCGCGCCGTGCATTTGATGCCAACCAACAGCAGATCCAACGTGTGCTTTCCCAATACAATTACCAAACCGCCTGGATAGGTAAGTGGCACCTCAATACATTGCCTGGAGGTTTTGATTTCTGGAGGGTATTGCCAGACCAGGGACAGTATTTTCAACCGGACTTTGTGCACATGAACAAGGACACCGTTAGGCACAAGGGATATGTTACCAACCTGATCAGTGACTTTGCATTGGAATGGTTGGATGGCCGCGACAAACAGAAACCATTTTTCATGGTGGTGGGAGAAAAGGCAACGCACAGGAACTGGATGCCCGACCCACAAGACCTTGCAGAATTTGAAAACAAGGAATTTGCTTTTCCAGACAATTTCAATGATGATTACAAGGGAAGAAGGGCAGCAACAGACCAGGACATGACGATAGGTAAAACCATGGTGTTGCGTGATGACCTCAAAATGGGGGTCGATTACACCAAACCAGGCATGTTTGGCAGGATGACTGCTGAGGAGAAAGCGGCGTACAAAAAATATTACGACAAGGCCGAGCTTGAATACAACAAGGTAAAGGATGACAGTGTTGCCCTGCTCAAATGGAAATACCAGCGCTACCTCAGGGACTATCTCGCTACTGCACGATCAATGGACAGGAACATCGGCCGGATTTTGAATTACCTTGATTCTGAAGGGCTTTCACAAAACACCATCGTCATTTACACTTCAGACCAGGGTTTTTATATGGGCGAACATGGCTGGTTTGACAAGCGCTTCATGTATGAGGAAAGCCTGCGTACGCCATTTGTGATGAAATACCCAGGCAAGGTCAAACCTGGTACTATTGTAGATGGCATGGTGGTTAACATTGATTTTGCACCCAGCATCATTGACATGGCCGGTGCAAAGGTTCCCGAAGACATCCAGGGAAAAAGTTTTGCGCCATTGCTGGCTGAAAAACCAAACACAAAGGACTGGAGAAAGGCCATGTTTTACCATTACTATGAATTTCCACAGCCACACCATGTTGCTCCTCATTTTGGTGTACGCACAGAACGCTACAAACTGATCCGCTTTTATGGACCTTATGATACATGGGAACTGTTCGACCTTAAAAATGATCGGCAAGAGCTTAACAACTTGATTGATGATCCCAAAATGAAGGGATTGATTGCCGACCTGAAAGGGCAATTGAAAACACTAATTGTTCAGTATAAGGATGAGGAAGCCCTCAAAGTGTTCAATGATAACAAGTAAAAAAAATCAATGATTAAACGATAAAGTCCATAATTGTTGCAGAATAGTAGTAATGCTACCTTAAAATGTAGTTATATTGCACGTGCAACCACCATGAACTCCAGAACAACACCTACAAAAACAAAGGGCAAAACTGCTCTTCCGTCACTCAAGGAGGCCTTGCCTCTACCTGATGGCTACGGCCGAGTTCGGGAAATCATCAGTAATCTTGGCGACAGTGCATGGTCGCATGATTTCAGGACAGGAACTACCTGGTTCTCTTCACAATACAATCCATTTGTTGGTTTTATTCCTGCTGATTTAAAGGCTACGCAGGCAGAAAACATCTGGTGGGAAAGCACCCATCCGGATGACCGACACCTGCTCAAGGAAAGTGATCTTGCTTACAAGAGCATGAAACAGGAGCGTCATGCCATGGAATACAGGATTTTTGATGAGAAGGGGAAAATGCACTGGGTCTTGGACAGGGGTGTGGTAGTGGAAAAAGATACAGATGGGAAGCCTCTTCTATTGGTTGGAACCCATGTTGATATCACCACCACAAAGGAACTGCAAGAAAAGATTGCCTCCCTCCTTGAACAGCAGAACAAGGAAATTGTCAGGGCCGTTATTGAGAGAACAGAACTGGACAGGAAAGAGATTGCCAATATTTTGCATGAAAATGTCAACCAAATTCTTACTGCAGGCAGGATGATGCTTGAGTTTTTACCGGTGATGGACAAGGCGATAGGAGAGTTTACAGAAAAAGTAAAGCAAATCATGTACAGTGCTGTTGACGAAGTCAACAAGATCTGCAATGACATCAACCCGGATTCACTTACCCATATTCCTTTGACAGACCTGGTCACAGACCTGGTTAACCGCTTGAACAAAGGGAAAGCCATATCCATCACCTTTGATCACATTGGCTTTTTACCCAGCAAGAAAAAGAACAAAGATCATGAGTTGACGATCCTGAGGGCCATACAGGAATGTTTGCAAACCATCGTTCATGAGTCTGCTGCCAAAATGGCAACCATCCATCTTGAAAGCAACAATGATTTCATGTTACTTGAGGTGTTTTGCGATGATAAAAAACTAAATATTCATCACTTGTCTGCCAATCTCCGTATTAAAAATATTGTCAACCGCTGTGACCTTTTTGGGGGTAGTTTTCACCTGGAAAAAAAGAAGAACGAGGGAGTTTTGTTCAAGGCTTCGATCCCTGTTTAACAGGGCCTAATTTCTTTAATTGATTTGGCAAATACGAAGACAAATGGGGTTTCAAAACCAATGCTGATCCCAACAGGCGTATTTTCCCTATTCCACAGGGAGCTACAACCAACAATCCGAAATTGGTGCAGAATACAGGATATTAATCCAATTCTCTGTTTAATAAAGAACGGGGTTCCCATTTGGGAGCCCCGTTCTGCTTATCGGAAGTATGCGTTGAAATGCATTTCAGCCTGTATCAATTGTCTGATAAGGAGATCATCATTTGATCTCCTCAAACTCCAGGTAGTCACCATCACTCGCCTTGCTGTTTTTTTGTACCGGTGAAGGTTTGGCCTGTTGGTGTTGATGGGGTTGTTGTGCCTGTTGTTGGTAGGCTTGTTGTTGATATGCTTGTTGTTCCCTTACGCTATCAAACTGTTTTTTTACCTGTCTGGTTGTTTTCACCACAGGAATGAGAAAGTTAACAATAAACCGGTAGGCAAAATATATGGTGAAAGCAAGAAGAATGTATCTCAACATGATGCAAAATTAGTAAAATATCAAACACTCATTTTTTCATAATGTTCCCCAGCTTGTCAACCAATTTTTCAACCAGGTTGCCAATCCCCTTTTGCACCTTCTCACTTTCCATGAAACGGGAAAGGATGCTCGCCCAGAAATGGGTATGTGCTTTTTTTTTGCCAAAAACTGAGTTGAGGGTCATGTTGAAATAATTTCCTTTCAGGTTTACCAGGCTTTCATTCATTTTGACTTCCAATGCTTTTTGCTTGTCCCGCAATTCTCTGATAGAACTGTTGAGTACTTGAATGCTGCGAATGGGTTTGCTCATGTTAGTAGTCTTCATCCTCATCCTCCTGTGTTGATGTATGAATGAACAGGCGGATCAGGGGGTTAAGAAATAGTGGTTTTCTGAAAAGGACGGAAACCAGGATGATCAGCAGAAAAACGCCACCTCCACAAAGAAATCCCAATGTTGAACTGCCCAGGGTATTGGCCATGAACCAGGAAAAAGCGATGACCAGAAACAGAAGGAAGAAAAGCACCATGAAACTGATCAAGGCAATCAAGATCAGCATGCTCAGACTCCTCGAAAGACTCCTGATGGTAGTCAGTTTGAGCAACTGCAGCCTGGTTTCAACGTATTCCGATAGCAGTTTTCTGTTTTCCTGGTAAAAGTCGTTGAGGTTTTCGGGGGAAGGCATATGGGTTTAGGGGTTTAGGGGTTTAGGGGTTTAGGGGTTTAGGGGTTGAATATGTCAATCGTTAAAGATATCCCATCAATAGGAACGAAACATGACCTTGGTCATAACCTCAACTGATTGATCTCACCCTTTACACCCTTAAACCTCTCCACCCCCAACCTCCTCCCCCCAACAATTTGGTCATTTCCCCCCAATCACCTATCTTTGCTTCGGAAACATGAAACAGATGAAGGGAACGGTGCCGTTCCCTTCTTTATTTCACAGAAGATGGCAACAGAAGAAAAAACAGTTCAGGTTAAGGCATTGGCCGAAAAATTGCTCGAATCGGAGCCCCAATACTTTTTGGTGAGGGTCAACGTACGCCCCATTAACAACATCAGTGTTTATGTGGATGGCGATGAGGGTGTGACCATTGAAAAATGCGTCAAGCTCAACAGGGCACTTTACAAGGAAATTGTTGAGAAGGAGATTTGCAAGGATGGGGAGTTTGGGCTGGAGGTATCTTCTCCTGGCATTGACGAACCGCTTTTGTTGCAAAGGCAGTTTACCAAGAACATTGGCAGGGTTGTTGAATTGGAAATGAAGGATGGCCGTGCATTTGAAGGAAAACTGCTTGCAGCAGACGAAAAAGGCATCGAAGTGGACGAGGAGAAAGGAAAAGGGAAGAAGCTGGAGGTTATCAAACATGTCCTGCTTTTTGAAGACATCAAAACGACAACGGTTAAAATTGTATTCTAAAAAATAAAAGACAAGAACACTAAATGGATATTTTATGGCAAGTATCAATCTGATCGAATCTTTCCAGGACTTCAAAGATGCAGAGAACATCGATCGTCCCACGCTCATGAAAGTGCTTGAAGATGTATTCAAGACACTGCTCCGCAAGAAATACGGATCCGATGAGAGTTTCGACGTAATCGTCAATACTGAAAAAGGTGACCTTGAGATCGTGCGCCACCGCATGATCGTAGAAGATGGTGCAGTTGAAAACCCGCTGATGGAGATCGAATACAGTGAAGCTGTAAAGATCGAACCGGATTTTGAAGTTGGGGAAGAACTCTACGAAGAAGTGGACATCATGGATTTTGGCCGCCGTGCCATCCTTGCTGCCAAGCAAACATTGGCAAGCCGCATCGGAGACCTCAAAAAGAATGCATTGGTAAAAAAATATGGTGACCGTGTTGGTGATATCATCAATGCTGAAGTTTACCAGGTATGGAAAAAAGAAGTATTGCTCATCGATGAGGACGGCAATGAGTTGATCCTGCCAAAGTCTGAGCAGATCCCTGCTGATTATTTCAAAAAAGGGGAAAGCATACGTTCGGTAATCAAGAAGGTGGAATTGAAAAACAATGCTCCTGTGATCATCCTTTCCAGGACCCATCCATCTTTCCTCGCAAAACTGCTTGAGATTGAGGTGCCAGAAATTTTTGATGGCCTTATCGTGATCCGCAAAATTGTTCGTGAGCCAGGCGAGCGCGCCAAGGTAGCCGTTGAAAGCTACGACGACCGTATCGATCCGGTGGGCGCATGCGTGGGCATGAAAGGTAGCCGTATCCATGGCATCGTGCGTGAACTGAAGAACGAAAACATCGATGTCATCAATTTCACCAACAATATTCAATTGCTGATCCAGCGCTCACTGACACCAGCGAAAATCACCAGGATGAACATTGACAACGAAGGCAAGCGTGCTGAAGTGTTTGTGTCACCCGACCAGGTTTCACTGGCCATCGGTAAGCGTGGCGTTAACATCAAATTGGCTGAAGACCTCACCGATTTTGACATTGACGTGTACCGCGACAATGAAGGTGAAATGGCTGAATACGATATCGATCTCGATGAATTTAGCGATGAAATCGAAGGATGGATCATTGAAGAACTCAAGCGCATCGGTTGTGATACAGCACGCAGTGTGTTGGATCTCACTGCAACAGAATTGGAGCGCAGGACAGATCTTGAAAAAGAAACCATCGAGGAACTTCGCAATGTGTTGAGGGCAGAATTCGAGAAAGACTAGTCATCAAGCAAGCAAACAAGAAACAAGCAAAAAAAGCCCAGGAGGATAAATGTCAGAATCAAACACACCCAGGTTAATGGCCGCGGCCAAGGAGTTCAACATCGGTAAGGATACGTTGGTGGACTTTCTTGCCAGTAAGGGATTCAGCAAGGATGATCTAAAGCCTACTTCCAAGTTAACGGAAGACATGTATCATTCCCTGCAACAGGAATTCTCTTCTGATAAGGCAGCGAAAGCAAAAAGTGATGCCATTGAAATCCCTAAGGGGTCATCAGGAGAGGCAAAGAAGAAGAAGGACGAAGAGGAGATTGTTTTCAAAAAGGATACCAAGAAGAAGGCGGAGCCAGAAGTGTTAGAGCAGCCTGCGCCTGCACCAGCGCCAGCACCTGAGCCCGTTGTTATTGAAGTGCCAGAAGTGGTAGCAGCTGAAGAGCCTGCTGTAGTTGCACCAGCTCCTCCAGAGGAAGTCGCTGCTCCAGCTGAGGCTGAAGTGGAAATCACGAAAATCGAAGCACCTGAATTGCATGGTCCCAAGATTTTGGATAAGATTGACCTTGATGCCATCAATGCCTCAACACGTCCAAAACGCGGTGATACAAAAAAGAAAGCAGTAGAAAAAACTGAGGAGAAGGCTCCTGAAGTTGAAGCTGTTGTTCCAGAAGAAATAGTACCTGTAGAGGCACCAAAGCCAGCAGAACCTGATAGGGTTAAAATAGAAGCACCGGAGCTTGAGGGTCCAAAGATTGTCGGAAGGATTGAACTCAAGCCAGAAAATGACGACAGAAGCCGCAGCGCAGACGTTAAAAGAAAGCGCATACGGATTCCCATAGAAAAAAAGGAGCCGGAAAGAACCAAGCCATCCATCCAAAAAGGTGGGGCACCTGCACCGCAGCGACCTTCAACACCCCGTGTGGGCGGGCCTCGCGTGGTCAGAAGAGGAGAAGTCAAGGAGATTGATGAGAAGGAAATCCAAAACAAGATCAAGGAAACACAGGCCAAACTCTCGGGTGGCGGTGGTGGCTCAAAAGCCAAGATAACCAAGTCGAAACTTCGTCGCCTGAAGCGTGAGGAAATGGAAGCCGGTGCAGAAGGAGAGGGGGATGAAAAAATCCAGGTAACTGAATTTATCAGTGTAAGTGAATTGGCCAGTTTGCTGGATGTCAACTTTGCTGAGATCATTGGCAAGTGTATGAGCCTTGGTATCATGGTTTCCATCAACCAAAGGCTTGATGCAGAGGTAATCGAGCTGGTTGCCGGTGAGTTTGGTTTTGAAGTGGAATTCATCGACATGGAAAAGCAAATGGAGATGGAAGAGGAAGAAGAAGTTGATGCTCCAGAGCAGCTGCTTCCCCGCGCTCCCATCGTTACCATCATGGGTCACGTTGACCACGGTAAAACCTCCTTGATTGACTATATCCGCAACGCAAATGTGGTTGCCGGTGAGGCGGGTGGTATCACCCAGCACATTGGTGCTTACCATGTTGATCTACCTACCGGAAAATCCATCACCTTCTTGGATACACCTGGTCACGAGGCCTTTACGGCGATGCGTGCACGTGGTGCCAAGGTCACTGACCTTGCCGTTATCGTGATTGCAGCGGATGACGCGGTGATGCCACAAACCAAAGAGGCCATCAGCCATGCACAAGCGGCGGGTGTACCGATGATTTTTGCGATCAACAAGATTGATAAGGACGGAGCCAACTCCCAGAAGATATACGAACAGCTTGCCGGGATGAATATCCTTGTGGAAGAGTGGGGAGGAAAATTCCAGAGCCAGGAAATCGCTGCCAAGTCTGGTTTGAACATTGATAAGCTGCTTGAAAAGATTTTGCTTGAAGCAGAATTGCTCGACTTGAAAGCCAATCCTGAAAGGGAGGCAAGCGGCACCATCATTGAAGCAACTCTCGACAAGGGCCGTGGATATGTGGCCACCATTCTGGTTCAGAACGGAACACTCCAGCAGGGCGACCTGGTGGTGAGTGGTCAGCACTATGGAAGGGTCAAGGCCATGATGAACGAAAGGAACAAACGTGTAGACGCCATTCCGCCTTCATCACCCGTACTGATCCTTGGTCTCAATGGTGCTCCGCAGGCAGGTGAGAAGTTCAAGGTTTACCAAGACGAATCGGATGCAAAGGAAATAGCAGGCAGAAGGGCCCAGATCATGCGTGAGCAGGGTATCAGGACCAAAAAACATATAACGCTGGATGAGATTGGACGCAGGTTGGCCCTCGGAAACTTCAAAGAACTCAACATCATCATCAAGGGTGATGTGGATGGATCCGTTGAGGCATTGAGTGATTCATTGCAGAAACTTTCCACGCAGGAGATTGCCATCAAAGTGGTACACAAGGCCGTTGGACAGATTACTGAAAGTGATGTATTGCTTGCCACCGCATCTGATGCGATCATCGTTGGTTTCAACGTTCGTCCTTCTATTCAGGCCAACAAGATTGCCGAAAACGAAGGCGTACAGATCAAGCTTTACTCCATCATCTACAATGCCATCGAGGAAATCAAGAGTGCCATGGAAGGTATGCTTGAGCCGAAGATTGAAGAGAAAATTGTGGCTAACGTTGAGGTCCGTGAGGTGTACAAGTTTGACAAGGCTACCGTTGCCGGTTGTTATGTACTCGATGGTAAAATCAGCAGGAACAATAAGATCCGTATCATCCGTGATGGTATCGTTGAATACCCTAGAGGGGAAGGCCAAAGCACAGAACTGGGCAGCTTGAAACGCTTCAAAGATGATGCGAAAGAAGTGAACCAGGGCTATGAGTGCGGATTGACCATCAAGAATTTCAATGACCTGAGGGTGGGTGATGTGATCGAAGCGTTTGAAGAAACTGAAGTGAAGAGAACCTTGTAATTTCTTCCGGAGTATTCCTTTTGCGGGGAGTGTTCCAATGCCCGGTAAGGGTATTTAAAAAGAAGAAATGATGTGTTTTGTGAAAATTTTAAGTCAGGAGATTTTATCATAAGGCCGAATTCAACCATATTTGGAAACAGGAATTGCAGCATGAAAAGAATATTGATCGTATTGATTTTGGTGATGTCGGCTTTTGCAGGCCAGGCACAGACCGCAAAATTGTTGGCGGACAAGATTGTTGCCATTGTGGGAGACAAAATTGTATTGAAAAGCGATATTGCCAATTACATTGAAGACCAGAAGCGCCAGGGCAATGAAATGCCTGAAAATGCAGAGTGTTTTCTGTTGGAAAGGATGATGCAGGACAAGGCCCTTATTCTTCAGGCCGAAAAGGATTCACTTCCTGTTTCAGATGAAGAAGTGGAAGCAGAACTTGACCAAAGGGTGCGTTATTTTATCATGCAGTACGGCGGCAAAGAGGCTTTTGAACAAATTGCAGGCCGCACCATTTACCAGGTAAAAGAAGATTTCAGGAAATCCATTCGCGAAGGAAGGCTTGCCAAATCCATGCGTGAAAAGATTGTTGAATACGTCAAAATTACCCCGAATGAAGTAAGGGAGTATTTCAACAAGATTCCCAAAGACAGCCTGCCTTTTTACGAAAGCGAGCTTGTCATTGGCCAAATTGTAATCCATCCCAAAGCGGGAAGAGAGCTGGAGAAATATGCCCAGGATGAACTGGCCGATTACCGACGGCAGATTGAGGCCGGGCAAAAATCGTTTGAAACCCTTGCCAGGCTTTATACTGAAGATCCAGGCAGCAAGCAAACCGGGGGCCGCTACGAAATCAACAAATCACAAAAAGACTGGGATCCTGATTTCAAGAATGCAGCTTTCAGGCTGAAAGAAGGACAGGTTTCTCCCGTCATCAAATCCAAATTTGGGTACCATATCATCCAAATGGTCAGCCGCAATGGAGATGATGCAGTCATTCGTCATATCCTGCGTGTACCGGCACTTCAGGAAGAAGATGTTCAGGCCACCAAGTTAAAACTTGATTCCATCAGGACCAAGCTGGTAGCCGGTACCATCACTTTCGGTGAGGCCGTAGACAAGAACAGTGACGACCAGAACAGCAAGTTCAGTGCGGGTATCATGAGCGGTCAGGGTGGTGCATTTGTTACCATTGATGAGCTCGACAAGAACCTTGTACCTTACCTCGATAAATTGAAAGTCGGAGAATATTCTCAACCCATGGTTTACAAGGATGAGCAAGAAAAACAGGCGGTAAGGCTTGTATATCTTCAAAGCAAAACAGAACCCCACAGGGAAAATA
The DNA here is from genome assembly GCA_044345895.1 of Chitinophagaceae bacterium. Lineage (GTDB taxonomy): Bacteria > Bacteroidota > Bacteroidia > Chitinophagales > Chitinophagaceae > Pollutibacter. Next base: position 1,638 of record JBIJAE010000021.1, on the reverse strand, counting down.
TCCGTGATGATTACGACAGGATTGCACAAAGAGCATTGGCAGAAAAGAAAGAAAGGACCATTGACAAATGGTTCCAAAGCAAATTGCCTACCTATTATGTGATGGTCGACAAAGATTTTCAGCAGTGCGAATCTTTGCGCAAGCAGTTCCCCAATTACGTCAGCAAATAACATCTCCGGCAAGCGGGTTAAATTTTAAGGTTTTGTTTTTTAACCTTACTTTCGCTGTTCTTATTTCGCTATATGAGTGATGCCATCAAACACGAATGCGGTCTTGCATTTATCAGGCTGCTCAAGCCTTTTTCCTACTACCAGCAACAACAGGGTACGGCATTGTATGGGCTGAACAAACTCTATCTGTTGATGGAGAAGCAACACAACCGTGGTCAAGACGGAGCCGGTATTGCATCTGTGAAACTCAATGCAGAGCCGGGTTATCCTTTTATGCACCGCCTCCGCAGTGTTGCCCAACAGGCCATTGCTGATCTGTTTTCGCAGGTGGGAAAGGAAATCAATGAACTGGAAAAATCACAGCCCGATATCAGAAAGCATCCTGGCCTCATGAAAGGGCACCTCAATTTCATGGGCGAGCTGTTGCTTGGTCATCTTCGCTACGGTACACAGGGAAAAAACAATGTTGAATTCTGCCATCCCTTTATCAAGAGGGACATCATTCCTGCAAGGAATTTGGCATTGGCAGGCAATTTCAACCTGGTCAATACGGAGGAACTTTTCAAAATGGTTGATGTCAATCCTGGCGATTTTCAGAAGCAAAGTGATCTGGCTGCGATGATGGAAGTTGTCCATCATTTTATCGTGAAGGATGATGCGGCAAATCCGGGAAACATGTCCATTCCTTCCATTTTAAAAAATGCATTCCAACATTTTGATGGTGGATACAATGTATGTGGTCTGATTGGCAATGGTGATTCTTTTGTCATCCGCGACGCACATGGTATTCGTCCGTCTTATTACTATGCCAACAACGAAGTGATTGTTGCGGCTTCAGAACGTGCAGCCATCAGGACCAGTTTCCATGTTGGTGAGAATGAAGTGAAGGAATTGATGCCCGGACAGGCATTGATTGTGAAGAGTGATGGCACCTGGACCGTTGAGCAGATCCTGGAGCCACAAGCCAGACGGGCCTGCAGTTTTGAAAGAATTTATTTTTCAAGAGGTGGAGACGAAAAGATATACAGGGAAAGGATTGGCTTGGGATACAGGCTCAGCAGCAATGTACTGAAGGCCATCAACAATGACCTCAAGCATACCATCTTTTCTTTTATTCCCAATACGGCTGAAGTTGCATTTTATGGATTGCTGAAAGGCATGGAGGATTTCCTCAACCAGATCAAGGTGCAACGGATCATGGCCTGGGACAAGGACTTTGATGAAGAGAAGTTGAGTGAAATGATCAACCGGAAAATCCGTGTTGAAAAAGTGGCCATCAAGGATGTGAAAATGCGCACCTTCATCACCGAAGATTCCAACCGTTCTGAAATGGTGCAACATGTGTATGATGTTACCTATGGAACGGTACAGCCCAATGTTGATACCCTTGTGGTCATCGATGATTCTATTGTACGCGGCACAACCTTAAAGGAAAGCATTGTGCGGATGCTCTCCAGGCTGAAACCTG
>JBIJAE010000223.1:0-3387 GCA_044345895.1 Chitinophagaceae bacterium | reverse complement strand
AATGAGAAAATCAATGTTGTCTCCAGAAAGGATATTGAGGCATTGTATGAAAGACATGTTCTCCACTCCCTGTCCATTGCTGCACGTTATCCTTTTGCCAGTGGCCTGGAAATTATTGATATAGGCACCGGAGGAGGATTTCCAGGTATACCGCTGGCCATCTTTTTCCCAGAGGTTCAGTTTCATTTGGTTGATTCAATTGGTAAAAAATTAAAAGTTGTTGAAGCCGTTGCTGCTGCCCTTGAAATTTCTAATGTAACCATACAGCATTCCAGGGCTGAGGATATCAAGGGACGGAAATTTGATTTTGCAGTATCCAGGGCGGTAGCTCCATTAGGTGAGCTCTGGAAATGGAGCAAGCCTCTTTTGAGGAAAGAAAGAAAAATGGAGGAGCTCAAAAATGGTTTGATCTGCTTAAAAGGGGGTGATTTGACTGAAGAAATTGCAGCCTCCAATACTAGGCCTCATCAGCAGCCCATAGGGGATCTTTTTGATGAGCCATTTTTTGAGGAAAAATACATCCTCTATGTTCCTCTATAAAATTGACATTACAAGATAAAAGGAATAATTTTAGCAATACCTATCCCTTTGCAGGGGCCTTAAACAAATGGAAGAAACGCATCAGAATATCAGGGTTAGTGTTGTTGAGGACAATCATTTCATACGAATGGCCTTGGAGCAGATTTTGATCAATTCTGATGGCTATGCCGTTGTTGCCGTATATGGTTCAGGAGAAGAAGCAGTTGACAAAATGCCTGATGAAATTCCTGACGTTGTTTTGATGGACATCAACATGGGAAAGATGTCTGGCATAGAGGCTGTGCGCATTATCAAAGAAAAATGCCCCAGTGTAAAATTCATGATGTGTACGGTGTACGAAGATGATGAAAAAATATTTGATGCACTGGCAGCCGGTGCAAGTGGTTATATCCTGAAGAAAACCAAGCCGGCAGAACTTGTGGCAGCCATCAGGGATTTGTATGAAGGTGGTGCTCCCATGTCTGGCCAGATAGCCAGCAGGGTCGTAGCCAGTTTCAGAAAAAAAGAGGAAAGCAGGGACTCCATGTTATTGGAGAACCTTTCTGCCAGGGAGCATGAAATTCTCGAATTGTTGGTCAAGGGAAGATTGTACAAGGAAATATCTTCTGCTTTGGGCATATCCCAAGAAACGGTCAGAAAGCATGTGTACAACATCTACAAGAAATTGCACGTCAACAACAGGGTAGAGGCCTACAATAAGTTCTACGGTAATGGGGAATCAAACCATTAAGGAAGTGAATTCAGAAATTCTTTTACCCCCTGTAATCTTGCCTCAGTTTGGTTGAGGACCTCTAAAAAAGCAGCATCATTTTCTGCAATGACTCCCCCTGTTTTTCGGATGTCTAAATATTCTTCGTATTTTTTTATCAATGAGTCCAGTTCGAAAATTACCAAACTTGGTCTGATTTTGTGGAGTAAAAACTGAACCTGATCAAGCTCAACAGTAGATGGTAATTTGGCGAAATGTCTCTTAAACGACTCAAATTCATTAAGGAAAATAGACGTAATCCTGCGATTGAGCACTGGATCTTTTCCTGTCATGTTATTAAGTCGCTTGAAATCCATTCGTGGATAAAATTAACTGATTTCCTGATTTGGCTACTATTGCGTAAACTACTTAGTTGTAAGTAAAAATACTTAATATCTGTAAGGATACTTGTCGAATCGCACAAAATATTTAAAAACAACTTCAATAAGTAGTTTTCTTGGAATATTTTAGCTCCAACCAATTCTATTATCCATTTGAAGCCATTTTAATCATTGGGTCGCCTTTATAGGCGACTTTTTTGTTAATTCAATAACTTGGTTATCTGTGAGTTGAGCAAAATTTTCACAATGGGCTCTAATTCCTGCAAAAATGATCAGGATGCACCGGTCAGCGGCATCCCAGCATCAGCGCTGTCTTTAAAGATGCTGCTGGTCAACTGCATTTATCGCTTTTCAAATCTTCCACTTTTCTCATTGATCTTTATCCTGAACATTAGCGGTTTTATGCGGCCCTTGTCAGACAGTTCATGTCCTGCTCCCTCCCAATGTTCATGCTGGTGAATGGCAGAGGAGGTCATCAGGGGTACTACTTTTGAAAAAAGGTGTTCCCTGGCTTTTACAGCAGTTTCATCTTTCAGTTCTTCAAACTGCCCAAAGACCACAGCGCTCTGCCAATTGTCCATGTTGCATGAAATGTCTACCTGGAAGCAAACGTTCGGGTTTTTGCGCATCAATTCCATTTTTTGCCCTTCGGTCGATTGTCCATAAATGTAATGTCCATCATAGGAGTAGGTTACCGGAACGATATAAGGATGCTTTCCGTCGCAGCAAGCAATCCTCCCTACGGCCTGACTGGTCAATAAATTATTGATCTGTTGTTCATTGAGTTCTCCTGTCATGTTCCTTGTTTGGGTAAAATTAGTTAGGTCGCTTCAGGCATCTCATGACAAAAGTCATCATGTTGCATGATCATTGATCAGGCACGTATTGTCAACAGGTATTATTTTGCGTTTCTTTTTTTGGCGAAATAAAAGGTGAAGAGGGTGAAAAGCAACCTGACTGTTTCGTAGGATATCCATTGCAGTAATCTTTCTATAGGATGATAAAAACGAATGATACTGATGGGTGAAATCCTGCTGCAGTCATTGTCAATTATTTTCATAAGCTCCTGGTGAACAACTGTTGAAAATGCTAAATCTTCCACATCAAGATTCAGTTCAATGCTTGCGAGTGCGCTGATATCATTGATGTTGTATGATCCTATGGTTACGATTTTTCCATCTGCAACAGCAATTTTTCCATGAAGGATATTGTGTTTGTATTCATACAATTCAATGCCATGTCTTAGGGCCCACCTATAGAGGTAACGTTCAGCATGTTTGGCAATGCCTACATCAGATATTCCCGCAAGAATCAGCTTTATTTTGACGCCTTTTTTCAATGCCTTGATGATATTGTTTCTGAAAAAAAGACTTGGAATGAAATAGCTGGACATGATGATGATCTCGCGGTGAGCATTCCTGAACATTTCCATATAGCTTGCAGAAATTTCATTCCTTCCCATTACCCAGTCGTTTCTTCTGATCCTTACCGGGCAATGCAAGTTGGTATCCAGGGCAGTGGTGATATCCTTTTTCGTCAACAATACCCAATCTTCTGGGTTTTTGGTATAGCATTGGTTGCATAGTTTGAACAATTCAAATGAGGCTTCTCCCTCCACTTTGACTGCCCAATCCAACCATGCAGGGGCTCCAGGAGTATCATTGTACCTGTCAGAAATGTTGATGCCGCCAACCAGTGAAACAATACCGTCACAAACAACAATTTTATGGTGAAGCCGTCTGCCAAAATAATAGTTTC
>JBIJAE010000222.1:0-3388 GCA_044345895.1 Chitinophagaceae bacterium | reverse complement strand
ATCCCCTTGACATGCATGGTCTTGATCAGGTCTCCCTTGGAATCCTGCACTGTCATGTCTTCCAGTACAATATTTTCGCAGTTGCTGACCCTTATTCCTTCTGCGCCTGAAGTCTGGTCCTTGAAGGTTAAGATGGTCTTGTCAATCCCTTTTCCCCTGACAACAATATTTTTCTTACCATCCAAAGAGAGGCTTTTTGTAATAGTGAATATGCCTTCATCCAGGGTTACTACATCCCCATCCTCAGCAAGGATAAGGTCGGTTTGGATTTTTTTCTCGATATCAGCCTGTGCATGCAAATCAATTGCCATGCAAAGAACCATTGAAATCAGGCATAATATTTTCTTCATCATCATTGAATTTATTTTATTGCCGGTGGCAATATTGGGAGATGCTAAGGCAAAGTTATTGTCTTTTTCAAACCTGATCATCATAACAGGAATAAACTATGTTTGAAAGGTGTTGTACCGGTGATGTAGGCAGATGGTGCGTTGAATGCAGGGAGTCCGCCACGCAGGTTGTACCGCCTGTGTTCAGCCTTGCCCGGGCCAAATGAAATTGACTGGTTTTCCACTGAATATTTCCCTTCTTTTCCTTTCAGGACATAGGTTTGATTTGGGATAACTTCTTCCAAGCCTGAAAATACTCCCCCAGGCCTAAAGACCAGTTCCAATGATACGGGCACATGATCTGTACCGGTGATGTCAATATCCACTTCAAGGCCATTGTTTGTTTCTTTGATGGTGATGACAGTATTGAGGCGTTGAATTTCAGATTGTGTTCTGTTTGCTTTGGGCATTTTCGACCAATCCCCATCTCCGGGAATTTTATCGACCGGATAAGGTTGATAGTAAACTCCTTCAAGAGAGCTGCTCAGCACCCAGGCATCGCCTTTTTGCACAATCTCAGTTGACTGAAACTGTCCCTTTCCAAAAAATGATGATGCCACACGCATGGCCTGCAGCATTACTTTTTCCTTGTGAAAAGTAAGCCATCCTGCATTGTTTGAAAGGATGGTGGCATCCCAATCATTCCTCCGGATTCTGGCCACACCAGAATAGGGAAAAGCTTTTGCATAACTGGTCGGCAATGGCTTTGAAATGGGCAGGTTTTTCCATAGCATTTCATCCTGTAAAATATCGATCAGTTTGCCGTTGACCACTTTCGGATTTTTCTTTTCAATGATCCGGCACAGCTCTGCCATTTGTCCATCATTGTCTAAAATGGCCAAGTAACGGCAGGCATAATAATAGCCATCCATGCTGCCGATAGTTCCTTTGTCTTGTCGGTTAGAGGCTTCGGTAACCACCTCCCCATTGGGATGCAGGTAGTAATGCATCATCTGAAGGTTTTTCCTTACTGGATCAAGGAAGCCAGGGGTTTTGAGTCCGAGGGCCATGGTAACCAAGCAATGATCTACGATGCCAGAATATCCACCAGTGCTTTTTTCAGTGTACTGTCCATCAGGGTCAAGGTCGATTTTTTCTGCCATCCATTCGTTGATTCTTTTGGTGTATCGGGCATCTGGCCAGAGTTGATGGAGTTGTGTCAATGCTGCACAAACCACCCAGCGGTGGTTGGGGGTATGCAGGCCTCCATAAGCAAGGGCATTTCCTGCATTTTTGAGCAACTGCTCCAATGAATTCAATGCTTTTTCGGCACCTTGAACAGCAGCAGCTTTGAAGAGTGCGTACGCGGGAGCCAATACCCTCACCATGAAACCTGTATCGGGGGTAGAATGGAAGTTGGTGTCAATAAGGTCGATGGTACCGTCATCGTGTTGCAAGGCATGCATACATAGAAGTACATCGTCAATTTCCTTGAGGAGTTGGGGTGAACGGAAATGAATAGATTCAGGCGACGAGATTGCCACACAGGCATTGATCAAAAATCCGTTGTTATGACCTGCATTAACCAGGTTGGAATAATCAACATAGCCTCCAAAGTATGGATTGGCAGGGTCTGTCACCTTCGAGGTTGCGTAGCCTTTCAACGAAGCGTCGTTGTCTTTGATGGCTTTTACGAGCCAGTCCGGTTTGGCCATATTCCCATCAACATTCATTTTGGTTACGGATGCCAATCCCATGAATGGGATGGAAGCGAGCGCGGTGGTGCTAAGGGCCACAAAATTTCTTCTTTGCATGTTATTTTCTTTTACCGGTGAGTTGTTCGTAGGCCAGTCCGAACATGATGAATGATCCATAACCGAAACCAGTGCCTTCACCCAGTTTTCTGCCCAGGTAATATTGCTGGTCTCCAACACAGGTGCCGCCTGAAACCCTTGTGGGAACCAGGCTGTTCGCATCCTGCCGCATGCTCATTTTCTGCAAACCTGCATAGGATGCTTCCACCATGGGCAGGTATTTTTTCTTGTCCAATATTTTGAGTTGCATTCCTTTTGTAATGGCATAAGAGAACATGGCGGTGCATGAACTTTCCAAGAAATTCCCTTGTAAGGAAGGAAGGCTGACCAACTGGTACCAATGCCCGGTTGACTTGTCTTGATAAGGTTCCACTGCACTAACAAAATGAACCAAGGCTTTTTCAAGCGGTTTCCAATACTTGGATTTCCTTCCCACGGTTTCAAGTGCATCTGCCAGGGCCATTCCCACCCAACCGTTTCCTCGGGCCCAAATCTGGTCATTCCTGTGGGTGATTTTATCAGGCCAATTTTTGATGCTGCAGCCATCGTCATAAAAAACACTGTCGGCATCCCAGCCATGCACCCAAAGTCCTGTTTTTTGATCGGTCAATTCCTTGTTGTGGGCATTGAATTGTTCAAGAAAATTGGCAATGTATTTATCATCGCCTGTCAGCTTGTACATCTCCAATAAAAACATGCTGAGCATGTAAACGGTATCGTCCCAAAGTTCAACAGTTTCAGCCCGGTGAGATACGCCGCCGTTAGACGCACGGGGAATGTTGAGGTAATCTGCATAGATGCCATTGGCCTTGTTGATGTAATTTTGATCTCCTGTGATCCGCGCCAGGAAAACAATGCCGTGAGCAGAAGCAACGGCGTTGGGATGTTTGCCATTGGCCACTTTATCTGAAACGGCCATGGCGGTTTTGATATAGTCAAAATAAGGCGCACGTTTGTCTGCGTCACTGGAATGGTACAACTGCTTCAAGGAATTCAAGAAGGTTGCCTGGCCCCAATCCCACTTGTATTTTTCTGCAGGCATGTATACCTGCCTGCCATGCAAGGCCACTGAATCAACCCAGGATTGTGCAGAAACGCTCGAAAGAGCAGTGCATAGCACAAGGACGGCAATGATATTACAAAGAATTTTTTTCATGATATTCAGTTTGTTGATTTTAAATTAGTTCCTGTACTTTTCCATGATCTTTCTTCCTACTTCAACACCATTGATATTGAAGAGAAAAT
>JBIJAE010000220.1:0-3407 GCA_044345895.1 Chitinophagaceae bacterium | reverse complement strand
GAGGTATTGTCCGGCAATCAGCATCACAGAACTCCCTGCAATTTCACTCATGCTTCTTACAATCGGATTATGACCAGACTCATCTTTCAGGTTCTCAAACGAAAGGGCTGTCACTTTTTTCTCCATCATCTTTTCCAGGATATGCGATTTCATCACCGGAAGATGAATGGGAGAAATGATGGTTTGGCCTACTGTAAGCAATGGAAGTTCTTCCTCTGAAACAGGAGCAGACTTGACAACCAATTCACTCCTGAAAATTTCTTTTTTATCGTAAACGATGATAGCACCGGCTTCTGCGTAATCCTTGTCTGAAAAATGAGCCCCCTCGCCTGCCTTGTTTTCAACAGATACTGTGTGGCCATTGTTAACCAGAACACCAACCGCATCTGGGCTCAGGGCAATCCTGTTTTCCTGAAAGGCATTCTCCTTGGGAATGGCGATGGACAAAGACGAACCCAGTGGTTTTATATCCAGTGTTTCTTCAAGTGGCTCGAAACTGATTCCAGAACTGATATAAGGCTTCCTTGGCATCATTGATGAATAATATTGAAGTTAATCAATTTTTACCTGCCAGCACCCTTATATGACGATGATCAATAGCTGGTGAAACCAAAATCACGCGGAGGGTATTCTCCGGCATGATGCCCAAGGCCTTTTGGGGCCACTCTACCAGACAAAGATCTCCACTGTAGAGATAATCCTCAATTCCGGCCCTGATGGCCTCTTCCTCATCCTCAAGCCGGTACAGGTCAATATGGTAGACCCTGGTTCTTGGACCGAGATGCTTAGCCTCATATTCGTTCACAAGGGCAAATGTTGGGCTGCTGACCATCTCATCTACACCCAAGGACTTGCACAATGCCTTGACAAGGGTGGTTTTCCCCGCACCCAGGTCACCTTCGAAAGTGACCACCTCATAAAGCCGGACATGAGCAGCGAGTTGGTTGGCTATTTCCGACAAAGCTGACAATTCGTATGTTTGGTTCATCAATTCCATATCCTGCAAAGGTAATTTAATCAGTAAATTCGTAGTATGGAAACAATTCAATGGAAAGTGGATGGAATGACCTGTGCGAACTGTGCCCTTGCCATCAACAAATATCTTGGTAAACAAGGTGCACAAAACATCCGGGTTAACCCCATCGATGGCGATGTTTCATTTGATATCGTTGAAAGTTCGTCAACCAGCACACTGAAGGAAGGCATCAATGATCTCGGATACAATGTCGTAGATACCAAGGTCCCTGCAGGTTCACAAAAAATCAGGTTGCTTTCAACGCAAACACAGCGACTGATTTTCTGCCTTCCATTCACGCTGGTGCTGATGCTACACATGTTCGAAAGCTGGATCCATATTCACTGGCTGATGAATCCATGGCTACAGCTGGCACTTTGCATTCCTGTATACCTGGTGGGCATGTCCTTTTTTGGCAAAAGTGCCATCAAAAGCATCCGCAACCGGATGCCCAACATGAATGTACTGGTTGCCTTGGGTGCTTCAGCAGCCTTCTTCTACAGCCTGATAGGCACCCTGATGGGTCAGGGTGAACAGTATTTGTTTTATGAAACTGCTGCTACCATCATCACGCTTGTATTCTTTGGTAATTACCTCGAGGATGCCTCCATGCAATCTACACAGAGGGCACTCAAGGCACTGATGAAGTCGCAAAAAGTAATGGCCAACATGATTGCCTTTGATGAGCACCACCAGGAAGTCATCCTTCCGATTGAGAATACACAACTCAAGGTTGGAGACCTTGTGTTGGTGAGGAGTGGAGAGCAGGTGCCCATCGACTGTAAAATTCTCTGGGGTGATGCACATGTCAACGAATCACTCCTCACAGGGGAAAGTATTCCTGTGCACAAGGTGGCAAAAGACAATATCATTGGAGGCAGCATCGTCGAATCTGGTTCACTGAAAGCACAGGTAACGGCCACAGGAAATGACACGGTATTGGCAGGCATCCTCAACCTTGTCAAACAGGCCCAGGGAGAAAAACCACCCATTCAACACCTGGCAGACAAGATCAGCGGCATTTTCGTACCCTTGGTGATTGGTATCGGGATTGTGACTTTCATTGGAAACTATGTATACCTGACCAATTTGCCAGATGCTGAAAACGTTTTCACCCATGCATTGATGCGCAGCATTGCAGTACTTGTGATTGCATGCCCCTGTGCCATGGGATTGGCAACCCCAGCAGCCATCGCTGTTGGAATGGGAAGGGCGGCAAGATCAGGCATTCTCTTTAGGAATGCAACAAGCCTCGAAAATTTCAGGACCATCACACAGGTGGTATTCGACAAAACAGGAACCCTTACCACAGGATCCTTTGTGCTGGCTGATTACAAGGCCATTAACATCGAGGATACAGAATGGAAAAGTATTGTCTATTCACTTGAAAAATATTCCAATCATCCAATCGCGCAATGCGTATCGGCGGCTTTCAAAACAAAGCATGAGGTTCGGTGGAGCAGCATAGTAGAAGTGAAAGGCACAGGAATGAAAGGAACAGACAAAGATGGTAACGTCTATTGGGCAGGATCCTACAAGATTGCAAAAGACAAGACCAGCGAGAACTCCCACAATGTATACCTTTTAAAAAATGATGAACTAATTGGCTGGATTGATGTACAGGATGAAGTAAGGCCGGAAGCAAAAGAGATCATTGCATACCTCAAAGGCCGTGGATTAAAAACCATCTTGCTCAGTGGAGACCGGAAAGAGAAATGCGACCAAATTGCATCGATGCTGGGCATTGATGAGGTGATTGCAGAACAAAGTCCGGAAGAAAAATTAGCAACAATTGGCAGCCTCAACAAGGCCACCCGCACTGCCATGGTGGGCGATGGCATCAACGATGCACCTGCACTGGCAAAAGCCACTATAGGCATCTCATTGAGCGATGCATCACAGCTGGCCATACAGAGTGCACAAGTTGTGTTGATGAATGCTGGATTGAAGCAATTGCCAACAGCATTGGGCTTGGGAAGACATACCTACATCACCATCAAACAAAACCTATTCTGGGCTTTTTTCTACAACATCATTGCCATACCCGTTGCAGCATTTGGTCTGTTAACGCCAACATTAGGAGCATTGGTCATGGGGATGAGTGATGTGGTGCTTGCCATCAATTCTGTGAGGCTATTTTTCAAAAAAGTGATTTAACCAAGATGAGCCAAAGCATGATGACACCCAAGGATGTGCTGTTGGCCTATTGGGGACATACAGCCTTCCGTACTTCTCAGGAAGAGATCATCAACAGTTTACTTGAAGGAAAAGATACGCTGGCCATACTCCCCACCGGTGGCGGAAAATCAGTTTGTTTCCAGGTCCCCGCAATGATGCTGGAGGGTTGCTGCCTTGTCATTTCTCCATTGATTGCTTTGATGGAAGACCAGGT
>JBIJAE010000221.1:0-3407 GCA_044345895.1 Chitinophagaceae bacterium | reverse complement strand
AAAACCACTTAGGTTTTCACCGCTTTCTTGGTAACTTTGCGCCATGATAACAAGCAGCCCCTCTTTTTTACATGAAAAAGAAACCCCATGGGAAGATCTTGGAAATGGCGTTTCCCGTCAGGTCATGGGTTTTAACCAAGACCTGATGATGGTAAAATTCAGGTTTATACAAGGCGCTGTTGGTGCTCCCCATCAACATGTTCACTCCCAGACTGCCATGGTCATGTCTGGTGTTTTTGAACTGACCATTAATGGACAAAAGAGAATTCTCTCCGCCGGAGATGGATATTTCGTAGAGCCCGGTGTTGAGCACAGTGCCTTGTGCATTGAAGAAGGAGTTCTTGTAGACGCCTTCAATCCTTTCAGGATTGATTTCCTTGGCAATTAACCTTAATTTCAAGGTTATGTTTGATCAGCTCCAATCTGTATTTTCTGGTGAATTGTATTTTGATGACAAAGGCCTTGATGCTGCCATCAAAACAGTCTATGCTACCGATGCTTCGGAATACCAGGAAAAACCAGTGGCTGTTGCCATCCCCAAAACCATTGCAGACATCAAGGCACTCATCGCCTTCGCGACGGAGAAAAAAATATCCCTGATTCCAAGGGCTGCCGGTACTTCCCTGGCGGGCCAGGTGGTGGGCAGTGGCATCGTGGTAGACATCTCCAAGTATTTTACTGCAATACTGGAGCTTAATGAGGAAGAAAAATGGGTTCGCGTTCAGCCGGGCGTTATCAGGGATGACTTGAATGCTTTCCTAAAACCGTTTGGCCTGATGTTTGGCCCCGAAACCTCTACTGCCAACAGGGCCATGATTGGGGGGATGATTGGCAACAATTCATGCGGGCTTCATTCCATCATCTGGGGAACAACCAGAGACAATCTCCTGGAAACAACAGTCATCTTGCATGACGGCACGGAGACCACATTCAAAGGATTGACAAAAGCAGAACTTGACAACAAGTGCATGGGGTCAGGCGCTGAATCCGACATATACAATGCATTGAAATTGCTGGTCGACAACAAGGAAAACCAGCAAGCCATCGAAGATGGTTTTCCAAGAAAAGATATCAAAAGAAGGAACACCGGTTACGCGCTTGATACCGTACTGGACATGTCGAGGTTCGAAAATGAAACACCATTCAACCTGAGCAAGCTCATAGCCGGCTCAGAGGGTACACTTTGTTTCATCACTGAGGCCAAATTGCAGCTACTAGATCTGCCTCCTTCACAGGTAGCCATGGTGGCGGTTCATGCCAGTACACTGCAAGATGCGCTGCAGGCCAATCTTGTGGCACTGGAGCATGGATGTGCCGCTTCAGAACTGGTGGATGATGTTATCCTGCAGTTTACCCAGTCATCGCCAAGCCTGTCTGAGAGCCGTTTTTTTATTCAAGGAGAACCCAAGGCCATCCTGATGGTTGAATTTTTCAACAAGGATCAGGATGCATTGATGAACCAATGCCAGCTGTTGATCAGGGCCTTGGAAGAAAGAAATATTGGGTATGCCTATCCTGTATTGCAGGATGATCAGTGCAAGGTTGCCTGGGATTTGAGAAAGGCAGGGCTGGGGCTTTTGCGCAACCTTCCCGGAGATGCAAGACCAGTCAACCTCATCGAAGACTGTGCCGTTAGCCCTCAGGATCTGCCGAGCTATATTGCAGACCTTGAGCAATTGTTACAGCGGCATGGGCTACAGTATTCCATGTATGCCCATGCAGGGGCAGGAGAGTTGCATGTTGAGCCCATCATCAACCTGAAAACTGCAGCTGGTATACAACAGTTCAGGCAGGTACTGACGGAAACTGCTGCGCTGGTAAAGTCTTACAAAGGCTCACTGTCGGGAGAGCATGGTGATGGCCGCTTGCGCGGCGAATTCATTCCCATGATGATGGGAGAACACAACTATGCATTGTTCCAGCAGGTGAAGCAAATCTTCGATCCCAACCATATTTTCAACCGCGGCAAGATTGTGGATACGCCACCCATGGATGAACAGTTGCGCTTCAATCCGGAAACCCCGGTCAAACAGGTTAATACGGTTTATGATTTCCAAAGGGTAGGAGGATACCTAAAACTCACTGAAAAATGCAGTGGCTCAGGCGATTGCAGGAAGACTGAAATCACCGGAGGTACCATGTGCCCCAGTTATATGGCCACCCGGAGTGAGCGCGATACCACCCGTGCCCGCGCCAATGTATTGAGGCAGTACCTCACCAATGAATCAACCAATCTCATTGATAAAGAGGAGGTAAAAGAGATTATGGATCTTTGTCTTTCCTGCAAAGCCTGTAAGTCTGAATGTCCGTCCAGCGTTGATGTGGCGAAGCTGAAGGGTGAGTTCATGCAATCCTACTATGATGAAAAAGGCGTTCCTTTTCGAACCCAGCTGATTGGAAATTTTTCCAGCCAGATGAAAATGGCCTCCCAGTTTTCAGGGATCTACAATTGGATGATTGATACTCCGGTCATTAGAAAAACAATGAACAGGTTGGTTGGATTTCATCCCAGTCGTTCTTTGCCGAAAGTGGCTGGAAAGACCTTGCGCGAATGGCATCGCACACGCATTGCTGCTCCATCTGGAAAGCAGGCTGAAAACAAAGTTTACCTGTTCTGTGATGAATTCACCAATTACAATGATGTTGAAATTGGCAAGCAGTGTATTTTGTTGATGGAAAAATTGGGCTATGCGGTTTGCATCATTGACCACCCCGATAGTGCAAGAACATATTTATCGAAAGGATTGATCAGGGAAGCCAAAAAAATTGCCAACCAACAGGTTCAAATTTTCTCTCCCATCATCAGCGAATCAACTCCCTTGATCGGGATAGAGCCATCTGCCATCCTGGGTTTCAGGGATGAATACCTTGATCTGGTTGATCCGGCACTGCTTGAAAAATCGAAGGAACTTTCCCAACATGTTTTCTTGTTTGAAGAGTGGTTCATGCGGGAAGCTGACAAAGGGAAAATATCGACATCCTCTTTCACTGCTGCCAGCAAGAAGATCAAAATACATGGCCATTGTCACCAAAAAAGCCAGGCTTCGATGACACCTGTCAAGCGTGCCTTGTCTTTTCCTGAACATTATGAGGCCCGCCTGATTCCCTCCGGCTGCTGTGGCATGGCAGGTTCTTTTGGCTATGAGCAGGAGCACTATGATATCTCCATGAAAGTAGGTGAGCTTGTCTTGTTCAAAGCTGTAAGCGAAGCAGATGAGGAAATCCTTATCGCCGCGTCAGGAACAAGTTGCAGACACCAAATCAAGGATGGAACGGGCAAGCGCGCACTTCACAGCATTGAGCTGTTGTTTGCAGCGCTGAAGGATTAATTGTAATCGCTAGTATTTGATCCAACAATTGTAATCCAATTCTTTCATTCAATTGATTCCGAAGCAGATCATGACAGG
>JBIJAE010000219.1:0-3410 GCA_044345895.1 Chitinophagaceae bacterium | reverse complement strand
CTCACACGCTTGAGCACTTCTCCCGTGTTTTTGTCTGGTGTCCTTTTGATGAAATCAGCGGCCAAACCACTGGACATGGCCGTGTTGTTGCGCTGAAACGTCAACAAAGCAATGCTGCTCTCTTGACGTCGTGTAGATTTTATAACAATGGCATCGCTGTTTTTGGTCTGTGGTTCCAATACAACGGTAATGGAATTTTCGCCGCTGATGCTGACTTCAATCTCAGTGATTGATTTGGTATTAAAACCAACACTGGAAACAGTGAAACTATACTTCTTCCCAGTCTCCAATGCAACACTGAAATTACCCTCCACATCTGCTACAACCACTTTTTTTGTCTCTTCAACCAAAACGGAGGCACCAGCAATAGGCTCATTTTTGGTATTGACAACCTTTCCAATTATTTTTTGACCCTGTGCGAAAACAGATCCAGAGAATAGAATGGCAATAATCAAAGCAACAATTACCCTTGTGTGTGACAGCTTCAGCATACTTTAAATTGATATGCAAAAGAACAATACTGGCATTAAGCAAGCGTTAGCCCTACATTAACCAATTGTAATGGGTATGTTACGCCAATGTTAAGGGTGGATAATCTTGTTAAAATTTCCCATCTTTGCAGCATCAAAACCATCGTATGAAAGGAATCATTTTGGCGGGCGGTTCAGGCACCAGACTATACCCCATCACTTATGCCATCAGCAAGCAGATCATGCCGGTATATGACAAGCCCATGATCTATTACCCCTTGTCTACCCTGATGCTTTCGGGAATCAAGGATATTCTGATCATCTCCACGCCACAAGACCTTCCCCAATTCAGAAAATTATTCGGTGATGGCAGTCATATTGGCTTGAACATGAGCTATGCAGAACAACCCCTTCCAAATGGATTGGCACAGGCTTTTGTGATTGGCGAGGAATTTATCGGCAATGATCCCTGTGCACTGGTACTTGGAGACAATATTTTCTATGGTACCGGGCTGGGGAAAACCCTTGAAAAAAATGCCAACCCCAATGGCGGAATCGTATATGCCTACCAGGTGAGCGACCCCGAACGCTATGGCGTGGTTGAATTTGACCAAAACATGAAGGCCATTTCCATAGAGGAAAAGCCAGAAAAACCCCGGAGCAAGTTTGCTGTACCCGGACTGTATTTTTACGACAATGATGTTGTCAACATTGCAAAAAACATCAAACCATCCCCAAGGGGTGAATACGAAATCACAGACATCAACCTTGAGTACCTCAACAGGGGCAAACTCAGTGTTTCTGTCTTAGACAGGGGAACCGCCTGGCTTGATACAGGAACCTTTGATTCACTGATGCAGGCCTCTCAATTCATCCAGGTAATCGAACAGCGACAAGGAATCAAAGTGGCCTGTATTGAGGAAATAGCCTGGAGAAAAGGCTTCATCAATACCGATCAGCTCGTAAAACTTGCCCATCCGCTGCTCAAAAGTGGATACGGAAAATACATGATGGACCTGCTCAATTAACACACAATGAAAAAAATACTTGTTACCGGTGGTTCTGGCTATATTGGCTCCCATACCCTGGTTGACCTGATCGAAAACGGATTTGAAGTCATTTCTGCTGACAACAACTCCAGGTCTACCATTGGAATGCTGGAAGGAGTTGAAAAAATCACCGGTATCAAGGTCAAAAACTACAAGGTTGACCTTTGTAATTTTGATGAAACCCGAGCCATTTTTGAAGAAAACGAAACGATAGCTGGGGTGATTCATTTTGCTGCCTACAAGGCCGTTGGAGAATCTGTCGAGAAACCCCTCCTCTATTTTCACAACAACATGGGATCCCTGATCAATATTTTGCGGTGTATCGAGGAATTCAAAGTACCCAATTTTGTTTTTTCCTCTTCCTGTACAGTGTATGGAAACCCAGATGAGATTCCTGTCACTGAACGAACACCGAGAAAAAATGCAGAATCCCCCTACGGGCTGACCAAACAAATGGGAGAACAAATGATTGAAGCATTTGCTGCCTCCAACAAAACAACCAATTCTGTGTTGCTGCGGTACTTCAATCCCGCAGGGGCACATCCGTCCACGTTGATTGGTGAACTCCCCATCGACAAACCGCAGAACCTTACCCCCGTCATCACACAAACTGCCATTGGAAAAATTCTATCATTGACGGTTTTCGGAAATGATTATCCCACCAGAGACGGATCCTGCGTTCGTGACTTCATCCATGTCTGCGACCTGGCCCATGCCCATACCTTGGCTGTTGACTTTCTGCTGAAAAACAAAAACGCGAACAACTGCGAGGTATTTAACCTTGGTTCAGGAGATGGCATTACCGTTCTTGAATCCATCAAGGCGTTTGAAGACAGTACGGGCATTAAGTTGAATTATGCCATTGGCAACAGAAGACCAGGCGACGTCATTGCCATCTATGCCAACAACGACAAGGCAAAAACTGAACTGGGATGGTCTCCAAAGTATACCGTAAATGACATCATGACCAGCGCATGGAAATGGGAACAGTACATCCAAAACCAACCCACGCATCTTGACCTAAGGGCATACCGTTTGAACTAGCACCAAAAAATTAACCTTTTGCATCCTGAATAACGTCCGATTTAATGTTATTTTGCAGCAAAGTTTGATTATCATGTTGGATGCGATTCAAGTAACAGGACAGAAGGATACCAGAAGTGGTTTTGGAGATGGAATATTTGAATTGGGAAAATCCAATCCCAATGTAGTTGCCCTTACAGCAGATTTGGCGGGCTCCATGAAGTTGAACGCTTTCATCAAATCCTTCCCCGAAAGGTTTATCCAGTGTGGCATCGCAGAAGCCAACATGATTGGCATTGCGGCAGGTTTGACCATCGGAGGTAAAATACCCTTTACAACAACTTTTGCCAATTTTTCAACCGGCCGGGTCTACGACCAGATCAGGCAATCCGTTGCCTATTCTGGAAAGAACGTCAAAATCTGTGCATCACATGCAGGCCTGACCCTGGGAGAAGATGGCGCAACCCACCAGATTCTTGAAGACATCGGACTGATGAAGATGCTACCAGGAATGACCGTGATTGTTCCATGCGATTATAACCAGACAAAGGCCGCCACTATTGCCATTGCCAATCATGAAGGTCCCGTTTATCTCCGATTTGGAAGGCCTGTTTGGCCTATCTTTACCAATCCAGACGAACCATTTGTTGTGGGAAAGGCCCAACAATTTTCAGAAGGAAGTGACGTGAGCATATTTGCTTGTGGACACCTGGTCTGGAAGGCCATTGAAGCGGGAAGAATTCTTAAAGAAAAAGGAATTCATGCAGAAATCATCAATATTCATACCATCAAACCACTGGATACCGCTGCGGTTATTGCATCCATCAAGAAGACTGGATGTGCTGTAACTGCCGAGGAACACAATGTG
>JBIJAE010000218.1:0-3418 GCA_044345895.1 Chitinophagaceae bacterium | reverse complement strand
AAAAAAGAATTTGATACACTGGGTAAGAGTGTGATGGATACACTGAACAAGATTGATGAGATGAGGGCCAGGAATGAGGACATCACAGGCGTTCCAACCGGTTTTCCTACGCTCGACAAAACCACTTATGGCTGGCAACGTTCTGATCTCATCATCCTTGCTGCCCGTCCTTCAGTTGGTAAAACGGCTTTTGCCCTGAACTTGGCCAGGAATGCTGCCATGCATCCTACCAAACCCACTGCAGTGGCCTTCTTCAGCCTGGAGATGAGTACCAGCCAGCTGGTACAAAGGATCCTTTCTGCAGAAAGTGAGATCCACCTGGAAAAAATATCAAGGGGCCGCATGGAAGACCATGAAATGCAGCAGCTGTATAAAAAAGGCATTGAGCCTTTGACCAAGGCCAGGATTTTTGTGGATGACTCTGCCGCACTCAACATATTTGAATTAAGGGCCAAATGCCGCAGGTTAAAAAGTTTGCATGATGTAGGCCTGATCATCATCGACTATTTGCAGTTGATGAGTGGATCCAGTGACAACAGGAACTCCAACCGTGAGCAGGAAATCAGTACCATCTCAAGGAACCTCAAGCAGCTGGCCAAGGAACTGCAGGTGCCCATCATCGCACTCAGCCAGTTGAGTCGTGAGGTTGAAAAAAGAAAAGACGGGCAGAAGGTGCCCCAACTTTCCGATCTGCGTGAGTCTGGTGCCATCGAACAGGATGCAGACATGGTCATGTTCTTGTATCGCCCTGATTATTACGACATCACCACCAATGACATGGGGGAAGATACCAAGGGCGATACCTATGTAAAAATCGCCAAGCACCGTAACGGTTCTTTGGAGAACATCAAACTCAAGGCCAAGTTGTTTATCCAGAAATTTGAGGAACATGAAAGCCTTGATCCTTTCGGAAGGCCTGCTGATGGCGGAGGTGGCGGAAGCTGGAGGCCTGTGAATGAAGAGGGTGGAGGTGCCCGGCTCTATATCCAAAAAGGCAGCAGGATGAACGACGGCCAAGATGATGACATGGAAGACACACCATTTTAGCAAGCGTTGAAAATGCTTTTAGAATGAATGCTTTACCCCTTTTTTATTTTCCTCCCCTTCAAACATCTCAGGGAACCATCAACCTTACCGAGGAAATTCGAAAGCATGCGGTTACTGTTTTGCGCATGCAAGCAGGCGAACAATTGATGTTGACAGACGGCAAAGGCTTTTCTGCAACTGCTGAAATTGTGCAGGCCGACAAAAAGCAACTCCTGGTTGCATTGGGAGAAAAGCTTTCGCATCCTGCACCACACAAAAAAATGATCCTTGGCATTTCATTGCTGAAGAATACTGCTCGGTTTGAATGGATGCTTGAAAAGGTTACCGAAATTGGCATCACTGAAATCATACCATTGCTGGCAGAGAGAACAGAGCGACAGCATTTCAGGCAAGAACGTTTTCAGCAAATCCTTGTCAGTGCCTGTTTACAGTCTGGGCAATTTCATTTCCCCATCTTGCATGAACCCATCAAGTTGGCAGCCATTTTTTCAATGGATCTTCCTGCCAACAAATTCATTGCGCATTGCATGGAAGGGGATAAACCCCAATTAAAAGGGCAAACCTCAGGCAGCATTCTATTGATTGGCCCTGAAGGTGATTTTACTGCGGAGGAGCTGGCACTTGCGATGCAAAATAATTTTAAACCCGTAGGTTTGGGTGAATCCCGCTTGAGAACTGAAACAGCTGGGATTGTTGGTGCGGTAATGCTGAGGGGCTAAATTATTTTTCTTCAATGATGGTTGGTTCGTGCAATTGAACCGGCTTGGACTTTTTCCTCATCCGCATGTTCAACATTTCAACGCCAAAAGAGAACGCCATTGCAAAATAGATATAGCCTTTTTCGATATGGCTTCCGTGTATGGGCTGCAATCCTTCAAAGAAGAGGCTGAATCCAACAATGAGCAGAAAAGAAAGCGCCAACATTTTCAATGTTGGGTGCTTGTGAATAAAAGTGGAGATTTTTTCTGAGAAGAAAAACATGATGACCATGGCAATGGCCACCGCTACAATCATTATTTCTACATGCTTTGCCATCCCCACTGCAGTGATGATGCTGTCAAAAGAAAAAATCATGTCAATCAGTATGATTTGTGAGACGATGCTGAAAAAAGAGGCTTGTCCTTTTTTTCCGCCGGCACTGAATTCATCGTCTCCTTCCAGTTTTGTATGTATCTCCTTCACTGTTTTGTAAAGCAGGAACAGTCCTCCGCCAAATAGAATCATGTTCCTGAGGTTGAACCCATAATGTTGCCCATTCAGGTTAAGTCCAAACAATTCCTTGTTGCCATTGGCAACCAGCCATCCCAGGGCAAGCAGCAACAAGATGCGGACACTGATGCCCAGGATCATCCACAGCCTGCGTGCAGCAAGCTTTTGTTCTGCTTTCAATCGTCCCATCAAAATGGAAACAAAGATCACATTGTCAATACCCAATACAATTTCAAGCAAGGCAAGCGTAACAAGGCTTATCAGTGAATCAGCAGTCAGCAAATGGGTCATCTGTTTATTTTAATCCTTTACAAATCTTTTTTACAATCCCCGGACCTTCATAAATGAAGCCGGTCCAAACCTGCACAAGCGCAGCGCCATGATTAAATTTGTCCTGGGCATCGCCAGCAGTAAAAATCCCGCCACTGGCAATCACCGGAACTTTTCCATTGGTTAATGTTATTATTTTTTTCAAAATTTCATCGGAGGCCGATTTCAAGGGCTTTCCACTCAATCCACCCATGCCCATTTTTTCAGCCAGCGTCTTTGAAACATCAGACAGTTTTTCCCTTGAAATGGTTGTATTGCTTGAAACAATTCCATCCAGTTGTATTTCTTCTGCCAGTGCTGCGATGTCTTGCAATTGACCGTCGGTGAGATCAGGTGCAATCTTGAGGAGTATAGGCTTTTGAACAGGCCTTTGTTTGTTGTTTTGTTGGAGGGTTCCCAGAATTTTCAAGAGGGAGTCCTTGTCTTGGAGGGCCCTGAGGCCGGGGGTATTTGGGGAACTGACGTTGACAACAAAATAGTCCACGACATCAAACAATTCATTGAAGCAAATCTCATAATCCTTCCAGGCATCCTCATTGGGCGTAACCTTGTTCTTGCCTATGTTACCGCCGATGATCATCCTTCCCCTCATCCCTCTTCCCTTTTCCCTCATGCCCCACTTCTCCAACCGCTCCCTGATCACCTTCACCCCATCATTGTTGAATCCCATTCTGTTGATCAGGGCCATGTCTTCGGGCAGCCTAAACAGACGGGGCTTTTCATTGCCTTCCTGGGGCAGGGGAGTAACCGTTCCTATTTCTACAAAGCCAAATCCAAGGGCTTCCAGCTCGCGGAGGTAAGCGGCATTCTTGTCAAAGCCGGCACCCAAGCC
>JBIJAE010000217.1:0-3441 GCA_044345895.1 Chitinophagaceae bacterium | reverse complement strand
TTGTCAATTTTTTTAAAAGCCCTTCTGGCAGTCCTGGTATTTTCTGCGAAGAACACCTGGCATGCATTGATGGCGGTTGCAATTGAGGCTGGCAGGGCGTCGTAGCCATCTTCTGCTAGCGCAATCGGTATCAGCATTACTTTTCCATTCAGCAATCTTTTTGGTAATCACCCACTCATCCCCCGAAGTCAGGTGATAGGCAATGCAGAGTTTTGTATTGTCTTGAAGTACTTGCTGCAATGACTGAAGCATTTGGTTGTTGCGGTAGGGGGTTTCAATAAACAACTGGGTGCAGTTTTCATGGACTGCTTTTTTCTCCAGGGTTCTGATCATTTTTTCACGTTCTCCTGATGGGATGGGCAGGTATCCGTTGAAGGTGAACTGTTGTCCATTCATGCCACTGGCCATCAGTGCCAGCAGGATTGAGCTGGGTCCGCTGAAGGGTTTCACCTGCGCTTTCATTTCATGTGCAACGGCCACCAGTTTTTGCCCTGGATCTGCAATGCCCGGGCAACCCGATTCGCTGACGATTCCGATTGTTTTGTTTTCTTTCAAGTGGGCCTTGAAAGCCTCAATTTTTTCTTCTTCTGCCTGTCCTGTTTCATGCCATGTTCTGGCATCAATATCAAAGGATTTGTCAATTTTTTTAAAAGCCCTTCTGGCAGTCCTGGTATTTTCTGCGAAGAATACCTGGCATGCATTGATGGCGGTTGCAATTGAGGCTGGCAGGGCGTCGTAGCCATCTTCTGCTAGCGCAATCGGTATCAGCATTACTTTTCCATTCATGGTATTGGTCTCAGGCAAAAGATTGTTTTTCTTTGATTTCGTGCATGCTGATGGTGGCTGCAATGACGGCATATGCGGGTGCAAAAATCCATCCCACAATGATCACGCAATGCATCATATAAAAAATGATGCCATTGCCAATGGCAAGGCCTTTGTGGCGCCCAATAAAGTCGATGCTTTTTGCAGTACTGAGTTTGTTTCTTTCACAGGAATAATCCAGCATGGAGAAGCCGTAATAATAGCATTCGATAAGGATGGCCAGGATAGGGGTGGCCCAACCAATGAATGGAAGCAGGGAAAGGAAAATGATGGAAATGATGTAAACGGTTTGCCAAAGTGTATTCCTCACAGCCATTTTTATTCCCCTGACCACATCAGAGAGGTATTGACTGAATTTGAATTCAAACGGTTGCCCCTCAATAATAGAGGCTGTTTTTTCGCTCAGAAAAGAGAAAACTGGTGAACCCACGATCAACCAAATGTATTTGAACAGAGAGAAGTACAACAGCATCAGGATCAGCCAGAGCATGATACCACCCAGGGTGAACAGAAATCCTATCCAGCTGTCTTGCAGGCGGGTCAACCATACCTGCAATCCGGTTTCTTTTGTCAGCCATTCAATGGCAGCATTGGCAGATTTGGAGAAAAAGTACATGCTGATACCAAACAGGATGGCATAGCAAATCCCTGGAATGATGATCCATCTCCAAAGCTTATGTGTTTTGATGAACGCGTGGGCCCTGAAATAGGACTGGATGGATATGACGATTTCCTTGAGCATTTTCTGATGTATGGCAAAATACACATTTAAAGTCAAATGAATGGTGTTCGCTTTCATCCATGGCGCACCGGGCTTTTCAATAATGGAGTATCTTCATGCAAACGCAGCGCTGATGAATAAATTGATCTTCCCATCAAAGTCTTTCCTGGCATTGCTCAGTGGTCCGGCTTTGTTTTTGTTGGTCCTTTTTATCAACCCTTTCGCACTCGACCCGATTGCCAACCGGGTATTGGCAAGTGCTGTCCTCATGATTACATGGTGGATAACAGAGGCCATTCCCATGCCTGGTGTAGCCCTCATCCCTTTGGTGCTCTTTCCTCTGATGGGTATTTCCAAAATCAGTGAAACAGCTGCACCCTATGCCAATGAAGTAATTTTTCTCTTCATGGGAGGATTCATGATTGGATTGGGCATTGAAAAATGGAACCTGCACAAACGCATTGCCCTGTCTATTGTACAGTTGACAGGAACAGGTGGAAACAGGATCATCCTGGGCTTTATCCTGGCGACAGGATTCATCAGCATGTGGCTCAGCAATACAGCCACCACCATGATGATGTATCCGATAGCAGCATCGGTCATTGCAGTTGTGTATGCAAAAAATGACCACAACCCCAACCTGCGTAATTTTGCACTCTGCATCATGCTGGCCATTGCCTATGCATCCAATTTCGGAGGCATAGCAACCATCATTGGTACGCCACCCAATGTTGCCTATTCTTCTTTTATCAGCAAGAAATTTGGCTATGATATTTCCTTTTTTGGATGGATGTTTGTTGCCACGCCAGTAGCCATTTTGCTCTTGTTATCCCTTTATGTGGTGCTGGTGAAAATGTTCCCCAACAAGATCAATGCCGATAAAGAGATGCATGCACACATCAAAAATGACTTGAAGGACCTGGGGCCAATGAGCATTCCAGAGAAAAGGGTGATGGGCATATTTTTGTTGACTGCAGCGCTTTGGATCACCCGCGACCTGATCAATCAATTGGGCATTGTCAAACTGGATGATAACATGATTGCAGTATTTGGCGCCTTGCTGATGTTCATTGTACCCTCCGGACATTCGAAAGAATCTACTGACAAAATATTGGTCTGGGCCGATACCTCAAAAATGGCCTGGGGAATTCTCTTGCTTTTTGGTGGAGGCATCACGCTCGCAACAGCCCTGGAAAAAGCTGGCCTGATTGGGATGCTGGGAAAATGGCTGGCAGGTTTTTCCGGAAGCTCATTGCTCCTGTTGATACTGGCTGTGGCCTTTCTTTCTATATTTATCAGTGAGGTCATGAGCAATGTTGCCCAGGTGATTGTGTTTGCTCCAGTTGTTACGGGTATTGCAGAAGCAATAGGTGTCAACCCTTTCATGTTGGGTGTTCCCATGACCCTTGCTGCAAGTTGTGCTTCGATGATGCCGATGGGTACGCCACCCAATGCCATTGTTTTTTCGAGCGGACACATCAAATTAAAAGACATGATCAAGGCTGGTTTTGTCATGAACCTGATCAGCATCCTGTTGATTGTATTGGCCAGTTATTTCCTGGTTCCACTGGTGATGGCCGTTCTGAAATGATTGCCTAGAATTTTGGGCAGTTGATTTTTCGCCTAAGCGGATCGCTGAATGGATTGATGTAGATGATGGACAACTCTGTTCCTCCTCTTGAAAAAGATGCAGGCCTGAGGGTGGAAGTATTGATATCGTACGAAGCACCTATTCTGAAGTGGTTTACTTCAATTCCCAGGTAAGGAATCAATGCATCTCCCAACCTGTACCAGGCGCCGGCATAGAGTTCCAAGGGGTTTTCAGGGCTGCCTCCCATGGTATAGGAAAATGCCCCTCCAGCAACGGTTTCTTTTGCTGCTCCTTGTACCTGGTG
>JBIJAE010000274.1:0-2796 GCA_044345895.1 Chitinophagaceae bacterium | reverse complement strand
CCATTCAAATTGGTGCACTCCAACAGATAGGTACCACTTGCTTTTGCCACCAGTACTCTTCCATTACCAGCAACAACAGTATTGCGATACCAAACGAAAGCAGCAGAAGGATCAGGCTGAACAACAACAGTGTTCAAAACAACGGAATCTCCTGCACAAAAAACATTTCCTCCAGAAGGGAATGTTATGACAGGAATCAAAGGAGAAGGCTTGATGGTAACAGCCCTTGATGCAAAAGTCTCGCAGCCATTGACATCTCTTGCAGTAAGTGTTGCCGTATAAATTTGCGAACCGCCATATTGGTAGGTGGGAGAATATTGGGTTGATTTGTTGCCATCGCCAAAACTCCACTCATACTTTGTATTCTGTGGATCCGTACTAACAGATGTATTGTTGAATACAACGTTGTTGGTAATCAGGCAAGTATCTGAACTGGTAGATACATTGAATGAAGCAGTGGCCATTGCCTGATTTACATTTACCAATGAAATATTGCTTCTGGTTTTGTTACCACCATAAGTAATATCAAGATAGTAAGACTGGTTTGAAAGAGGAGTTACGTTAATTGTTCCTGTATTGGTTTCACCGGTAGACCATTCCAGGATCAATGGGTTTTTATTGATCTCTGCAATTGCATGCCCCTTGAAAACAGTTGAAAAGACATTGGTCATATCGCTCCATCTGGACCCTGAATTATTTAAACCCAAGGCAGCATAATTGGCTCCGGTCGAAGCCTGAAAAACATCATCCGGCTCAACAAAAGGAGGGCTGTTGTACCAGTACTTGAATGTAGTATCCAAAGACCTGCCATCGAGCCATTTCCAACCGCTGGCAGAGGTTCCGGCTGCTTCCAGAACAGGATCTTGAAAAAGTCCAAACCAAAAAAAAGTATTGGACTGAAACCTTCGGGGTATCATGTTAAAAACAGCATCATTTTCCTGAAGGCTGTCTATTACCCATAAGTCCATTCCATTGTCTTGGGCAGCAACCCTGGCATCTGTCCAACTCCTGGATACGGTATCCATAAAATAGTCCTTGCCGTCAAATGAACCGATGAACTGAAAACTGCCTTTGTACAAAAAAGCATTGTAACGAATGGATTGTCCTTTACAAATAGCACTATCGCCTGGAGTAATCCTAACAGTTTGTCCCTGCCCAAGGACAACCATGTTGATGGTTAAAAGCAAAAGGAAGAAAAAACTTCTGAGCATCATTACAAGTGCATTCTGTTAAACTTTGCAAATATGTCAAATATGACATATTTGCAAAGGAAAAACATTTAACGCACTTGTCCTCAATAAATTGTGTTAAAAACCTTAACTGAGGTTTGCCAAAGCTGCGGTTATTCTTGCCATGGCATCTTCAATTTTCTGCATGCTGTTGGCAAAAGAAATCCTGATACAGGTCGGTTCACCAAATGCTCTACCCGTTACAGTAGACACATGAGCAGTATTAAGAAGGTACATGCACAAATCATCAGCATCCTTGATCAATTCCTCGCCATTTTTCTTTCCAAAATAGGCAGTAACCACAGGAAACACATAGAAGGCTCCATCAGGCTCGGCTATCTGGATACCGGGAATGGCCTTCAAAAGACCCAGCATGCGCTCTCTCCTGCGGCCAAACTCCTTGTTCATTTCAATGCTGGGTTCCAAATCGCCGGTGAGGGCGGCAATGGCACCACGCTGGGTAACTGCATTGGTACCGCTCGTATATTGACCTTGCAACTTCTCACAAGCTTTGATTACATCAGGGTGAGCAGCAATGTATCCCAACCTGTAACCGGTCATGGCATAACCCTTGCTGAGGCCATTGATGATGATGATCCTGTCTTTCAGGTCCTCAAACTGGGCAATGCTCTCGTGCTTGCCAACAAAATTGATGTATTCATAAATCTCATCGGAGATGATGAAAACGTTGGGGTATTTCCTGAATACTTCTGCCAAAGCTGACAGCTCATCCTTTGTATATACAGAACCACTGGGGTTACAAGGAGATGAAAATATGAAAAGTGAGGTAGTTGGGGTAAGTGCTGCATCCAGCTCTTCAGCTGTCAGCTTGTACTTATTTTCGATGGAAGTACGCACAAGGGTAACTTTCCCTTCGGCAAGCTTGACAATTTCCGAGTAGGTTACCCAGTATGGTGTTGGGATAACCACATCGTCGCCTTTGTTGACGATGGCCATCACCACATTGGCAAGGCTCTGTTTGGCACCGGTAGACACCAATATGTTTTCAGGCTTGTAATCAAGGTTGTTGTCGCGCTTTAATTTTGTGCACACCGCTTCCCTAAGGTCTGGGTAGCCTGCTACGGGAGTATAATGGCTATAATTATCATCAACGGCCTTTTTCAGGGCAGACTTGATGTGGTCGGGGGTATCAAAATCAGGTTCTCCGAGGGAAAGATCGATCACGTCAATTCCTTTTGCCCTCAATTCCCTGCCCAGTTTGGCCATTTTCAGTGTTTCCGGTTCCGCAAAGAGATCAAGGCGAGAAGAAAGTTTCATGCTGTAAAATTTTGGCAAAGTTAAAAAAGTCCTTGAATAAATGGTATTGAAAGTTAGTAACATTGCCCCGGAAGCCAGCCGTAAAAATCAAATGCCCAAAACAAATTTTGACCTCAAATTCCCTATCTTTGCCCACCCCCGATAAATCGGGGTTTCAATTTTTAAGCATAAACTAGAATTAACATGCAACTGAAAGGTTTGGTTCGTTTTTTTGCGATTGCACTGATCCTGATCTCCCTGTACCAACTGCATTTCACATGGGTTGTCCGCAGCCATGAGAATAAGCAAG
>JBIJAE010000020.1:0-12701 GCA_044345895.1 Chitinophagaceae bacterium | reverse complement strand
CTGGTTAATCTTGATCAATGGTGAGGATTCCGTGGCTGTGTTCATGATCGCCACAGTTCATGAGCACTGAATAGCTTGGGGTTGGAGGAGCCATGGGGCCGCCAGACCTTTTTTCGCCATTCAATTTCTGGATGAGCCTGTTTTTTTCTGCAGCCTGTAGTTTCCTCATCTGGGCATCTTTTTCCCTGTCGAAATAAATGATGCCATCCACCATTGTTTTTTCTGCCTTTGCATAAATGCTCAAAGGATTGTCGCTCCACAACACGAGGTCGGCATCCTTGCCAACCTTGATGCTGCCAACGCGTGCATCAATGTGCAACATTTTCGCAGGATTGAGGGTAACCATTTTGAAGGCATCCTCTTCACTCATTCCCCCAAACTTGATGCTCTTGGCAGCTTCTTGGTTGAGGCGGCGCGCCATTTCTGCATCATCGGAATTGATGGCAACATTCACGCCCACTTTGGACATGATGGTGGCATTATAGGGAATGGCATCAACAACTTCCATCTTGTAGTTCCACCAGTCAGAGAAAGTGGAAGCCCCTACACCGTGTGCTTTCATCTTGTCAGCCACCTTGTATCCTTCAAGGATATGGGTGAAGGTATTGATCCTGAAGCCCATTTTTTCGGCCACTTTCATCGTTGAGTTGATCTCGCTTTGAACATAGGAGTGACAGGTGATGAACCTTTTCTTGTTCATGATCTCAACCAATGCTTCCAGTTCCAGGTCTCTGCGAACAGTTTCGTATGGATCTGCTGTAACTGCAGTGGTCTTCTTTCCTTTTACAACCGGAGCAGTTGTTGTGGATGCTGCTTTAACAGCTGTTTCATAATCTTTGGCACGGGTAAAAGCATCTGTCAATACCTGTTCAACGCCCATACGGGTGTCAGGGAAACGGGTATTGCCCTGTGATGAAGATGAACGCTTCACATTTTCTCCCAAGGCAAACTTGATGAATCCATCAGATCCTTCAAACTTCAGCTTGTCGTCATTGGCACCCCAGCGCAACTTGATCACTTGTGTTTGGCCACCGATGGTGTTGGCAGAACCATGAAGAATATGTGATGTTGTTACACCACCACTGAGTTGACGGTAGATGTTGATGTCATCCGGATTGAGGTTGTCTGCGATGCGCACTTCAGAAGTAACAGACTGACCGCCTTCATTGATGGACGATGCTGCAATGTGTGAATGTTCGTCAACGATTCCGGGAGACAGGTGTTTGCCAGTTCCATCAATTACTTTAGCACTTGCATCTTGCAGGTTTTTTCCTATTTGTGCAATCTTACCATCTTTTACCAATACATCGGTACCCTCAAGTCTTCCTTCATTTTCATTTGTCCAGACGGTTGCGTTCTTGATCAGGATGACTTCTTGTTTGGGAGCCTCTGTCCAGCCATAAGGGGTAAACGGATACATTACTTCACCCAGCTTTGAAGCCATTTTTTTTCTTGTGGTATCTGCTGAAGCAGTTGTTGTTGCTGCAGTGTAGGCCGAGACGGTCCAGGTGAATTTGTTGCCTTCAACATCTTCTCCATAGCCATTCCAGTCTGCACCATTTTTCATGCCACTGAGGCGAAGCATGTTCCTTGATTTCTTCTCCGGTGCAAAATTCAGTTTGACCATTTTGCCATCAAAGGTGAATTTAGCGGCAATGGTATCTGTATTGATTACGTTGGCAGCATTGGCAGATTTGACTTCCAGTCCATAGGTTTTTGTACCCTGTGCGGAATGGATGGCCAGTGAATATTTTCCTGCAACATCCAGCCATTTCTCAGGTTTGATGCTGTACTTGTTTCCTTGTATCCAGTTTTCGATGATGGATGTTTTTTCGTTGAAAACATTTCCGGTAGTGACCAGGAAGTTGGCGATTTTGCCCTGCTCTAGTGAACCCACCATGTTGCCCACACCGAGGGTATTGGCAGGAGTCGTGGTCAATGCTTCAAGTGCCTTGCTTTCTGAAAGCCCGTTTTCAATGGCTTTGCGGAGGCTCGACATGAAGGCAGAAGGGGAGCGAAGGTCTGCTGTGGTAAGGCAGAAAGGTATCTTGGCTTTTTCCAGTGCTGCCGCATTGGTTGGTGCCAGTTCCCAGTGTTTCATGTCTGCCAGTGAAACAAACCTTGCATCATTGGGGTCTTCCACATCCATGCCCATGGGGAAGTTCAAAGGCACAATCAGGGTAGACCCTGTAGCGGCGATTTCAGCGATGCGCTGGTATTCATTGCCACTGGTTTTGATGATGTATTGTACACCAAACTCATCCCCAATCCTGTCTGCACGCAGTGCATTCCATTTGTCGCTTGCATCAAAAATCTGGGGGAGCCCCTGGTTGTTGTTCCATGCAAGCAGGCTGAGGTTCAGCCCTTCTTTTTCGGTATTTTTCTTGTACCATTTGGCATCCAGGTAGGTTTGTCTCAACAGCGAAATGTTGCCCATCATGGAAGAAGGGTAAGATTGTGTTGATGTGCCCTTGCTGAAGGAGTAATGAGCGGAGGCTTTCTCTTTGAGGATCACCATGTTTTCTTTCATGGAAGCCAGTGAAACAAACGCACCGGTTCCTCGGGCGATACCATCTTTCTGGTGGGTGAGTACCGCGCCAAAGCCAATCTCGCGCATGGCTTTTGCCTTGGCGTCATCGGTAACAAATATGCTGGCGGCGTTGACATCAGCCTTGATGGCCTGGTTCCAGCCAAAAGCGCCTTTGGTATTGGAGCTGAGCTGTGCTGCGCCAAAGTATCCTCTTCCAAATCCTCCTTGTCCCTGTGCTTGCGCAGGCATGCCATAATCGGCAAAGAGGTCAATGAAGGAAGGGTAAATATGTTTGCCTGTGCAGTCAACAACAATGGCATCTGCAGGAATGGTCACTGCTGTTCCAATGGCGATGATCTTTCCGTTGCGAACGATCATGGTGGCATTGGTCAGGGTGCTCTGTGCATCCTTGACAATTGTTGCATTTTTAAAGGCATAGGTTGTTTCCCTTTCATCTGCCACACCATTCACAGGGAAGGTGGACTGGGAGAAAAGGGAGATACTGAAGCATCCCAAAAGGATGGCTAAACAAAGTTTTCTCATGTGCTTTGGTTTCTGTTTTGGTAAGTGTCAAGATAACAAAAAATGCGCCAGGATGTTGCATCTTTTTATTGGATGCCTAAATTGGCAAAAGCTTTTTTAAAGGCTTCAAAATCAAGGGCAGGAAATGCAAAGTCCTGGCTCATTAAGGTTGTAAGGCCTTTTTTCAAGTCAAGTTGCTCTTGTTCCTGGACCAAGAACCAATTTAATGTGCCAAGGTGTTTTGCCAGGTAAACCTGTTCTGTTTGCCCTGGTGTGGGAATCAGCAAGGCTCTTTTTTTCAGTTTCAACAGGTCCATTACAGATGAATAGCCAGAACGGCAAACAACTGCTTTGGCAGTGGAAAGCATGTCGGACAATGCATTTGCATCCAGGTGGTTTTCAAAACGGATCCTGCTGCTGTTCTCCATCAATGGTGCTGAAGATGGTAGTCCTCTGACAAATACCACCGCCTCGTCTGTGTTGGAAAGCTGATCAATCAGTTTTTTCTCCAGTATTGTTCGCTGGGGTTCAGGGCCAGACAAGAGCACGAGCAGGTGCTCATCAGCCAGTGGTTTGCTTTCATTCAACCTGGAAAGCGGCCCAATGAAGGCATGATCGTTAGGCATGGATAGGGGGTGCGATAATTTCCCCGCAATGTTTGGGTCTTGTGCAACATCGGGTATCCAGCAAATATTGAACCGGTTGATCCATTGGTAGAGCATGGTCCTTAACAGCCCATCACCCAGCCTGCCAAAACCTGAAATGATGCCCAGCTGGTGGGTGATGAAAACAGTTCTGGTTCTGCTTGTATAGAGCCCATACCGGTTGTCGCTGATGATCAAATCCCATTGGTTGGTATTCAGTTGATGGTCCAGCCACCGGTGTTCATTTTTGATGGCAAAAACAATTTTGGGAACCTGAGCCATGATCTTGGGGATGAACAATGCCCCTTTTCTGGGATAGGTGATGCGGTAGCCTTTCAGGGGAATGACCTTGAGTTGGGGGAATTCCCTGGTCAGCAGTGCCGCTATATTCCCTTCAGCAGCAAGGCTGAGCTCCCAACCCAATTCAAGCAGGTAGCCAATCAGGGGGATGCAACGGGTGGCATGCCCCAGCCCCCAGTCCAGTGGGGCAATCAGTGCGGTAGGTCTTTTTATTTGCGTGTTAGTAGGGATTAGTAAAAATTTTATAAAATGTTATAATTCGGCAGTATTTGCATTTTTAATTTACATAAAATGTACATTAGCATGAGATGAAACCTACTTTCGAGAGAACAATTTTAGTTGTTTTTTTATTAATAATCATATCAACCATGATGTCTTGTGGTGTCAGCAAAAACGGCAATTGTGGCTGTCCTACCAAAAAAGGTTTCGTGGGATATTGAAATATTTATGAAACGTCAAACCAGGGATTTGTTGTTGCTCCGCAAGGATGATGTTCAGGATGAAAAGTCCATTGAATTGGAAATTGCTGTGCTAAACAATCTCTTGCAACATGTTGAAACAACCGCTGCACTCTGTGTTGCCTATGAACTCATTGACCTCAACCGTTTTAAGATCCTCCATGATCAGCTCTCTATTTCAAGGGTGCTGAAACCCAATGCCCTCAAGCCTTTTCAGTTTTTGGTGAACAGGAATTAATTAAAAGCCATGGGTCAGGGAATGCTCCTCAACCCATGGCTTTCAACCAAAACATTATTTTCCAAAAGGATCCATCTTCGTTGCAGCAACCTGCTCCATGTATTTTTTCCAGCTTCCTTCTTTGAAAGCATTCGCTTTTTTCACAGCTTCAGCAATCAAGCCTGCAGCCCTTTCCACCAGCATTTTTTCCTGTGCACCGGGTTCAATGGATTTTGAACTGATGGCACTGCTTGCCTGCTGGTATTGGTTCATGACCGTGATCTGGGGAACCTGTCCGTAGCCCTGTTTGGTTTGGGTTGTACCGCTGATGAACTCTCTCAATACCTTGATCTCGTCTTGCAGTTTCTTGGTTGATTTTTTCAGGGAATCAACCGTTGCACCTTTCATTTCCTTGATATAGGTTTCCACTTTTTTACTTGCCTCATCAGCTTCCGTCAGCAGGTCCATGGCTTCAATCAGCTGGTCTCCGCTTTTCTTCAATTCCGCACGCAATGCAGCTTGTGCTATTTTGATGTTGTTTCTGTTGCCCAAACGTGGATCATCGAGGAGGGTGATCATGGTTGAGTCGCTGATGCCTTTGTGAGTCAACACCACTTTGTAGGTACCAGGCAAGGCTTGTTGACCTCCTGGTTCTGCTCCACCACGGCCTCCGCCGCCTCCGCCCATTCTTCTTCCACCACCACCACCAGGTGTGCGGTAACCTTTTTCTTCCATTCCCCAGTAAGACCTGTTGAATCCTGAATCAGCAGCCCATCTCAGGTTCCTGATCACTTCATTTTTATCGTTGTAAATTTTTACAACTACTGAATCCTTTTTGGCTTTTGCTGATGTATCTGAAGAAGCCTTGATGAAATAGGAGATGGGCGCACTGGCTGGTCTGTTGTCAGCATCCCAGATTCCCCAGGTGCTCCACTCATATCCCGGAGCATTCTTGAATTGGGCCTGCACCACATTGCGGCTGTCAAATGCAACAAAAGCCTTGTTCAACATGCCTTTGCTGGCAGCGAGTTTTCTCAGTGGCCTGATGTCATCCAGTATCCAGAGTGCGCGTCCAAAGGTTGCAATCACAAGATCAGCTTCGCGCTCCTGTATCGCCAGGTCGTAGGTAGACACGCTGGGGTATCCATTCTTCCATTGCTGGAAGTTGGCACCATTGTCAAGGCTTACCCAGAGTCCCTGCTCTGTTCCGGCAAAGATCAGGTTAGGTTCTGTTGGGTCTTGCAAAATACAGAGGGCGTAGCCGATGACTTTTTTCTCATCAACCAGCCTTGTCCAGGTTTTTCCAAAATCTGTGGTCCTGAAAATATAAGGTTTGAAGTCGCCCCTTCTATAATCGTTGGCTACTACAAATGCCTCGGCAGCATTGAACCTTGATGCCTGGATTTGCGGTATCCATGCACCAACGGGTAGGCCTGGTATTTTCCCCCTGAAATTTGTCCAGGTTTTGCCTCCGTCTTTTGTCAGCTGCACATTGCCATCATCCGTTCCTGCCCAAATTACATTCTTGTCTTTGGATGATGGTGCAATGGTCATGATGGTACAGAAATTCTCTGCGCCAGTGATGTCTATTGAAATGCCACCATTGTTCCTTTGGTCAATTTTGGCACTGTCATTGGTTGAAAGATCAGGAGAAATGATTTCCCAGGATGCTCCCTTATTGGTAGAACGATGAAGGTGCTGGCTGCCAAAGTAGATGGTGGAATTGCTGAATGGATCTTGTGCAATGGCAGCATTCCAGTTGAAACGCAGGGTGTTTTTGAGGTCTGGTGCTGGAGGTTTTACATACCAGCTTTCGCCTGTTTTCACATTGTAACGGCCAACAGATCCACCCTGGCTCATGGCAAATACCCATGATGCATCGTCCTTGTCGGGCATCACATCAAATCCATCACCACCCCAGAGGTTGTCCCAATAATAATTTTTTATTCCGCCACTCATCCAGGTATAGGCCGGTCCGCGCCAGCTGCCATTGTCTTGCATGCCACCCATTACATTGTAAGGCATTTCATTGTCTACATTGATGTGGTAGAATTGACCCACAGGCAGCTTCTCATCAAAGAGCCAGGTCTTGCCCTTGTCTCTTGTAATGCCGATGCCACCATCATTTCCATCAATAATGAAGTTGGGGTTGGTGGGATGGATCCAGAAGGCATGGTGGTCTGGATGAATGCCATTGTAGGGGATGACCACTTCGAAATTCTTTCCGGCATCATCACTTTTTGAGATCATCTGGTAGATCAGCCAAAGCCTGTTCTCGTTTTGCGGATCGCAGGCAATCTCCTGAAAATAGAAGGGCCTTGTGGAAACAAACTCAGGGTTGCTGTTCATGAGCGACCAGGTCTGTCCGCCATCATCGGATTTGTACAATCCGTTTTTGGTTGCTTCCACCAATGCATAAACACGGTTGGGGTTGCTGCGGGAAATGGCCAGTCCGATCCTGCCAAGATTTCCGGCAGGCAAACCTTCTTTTTCTCCTAATTTTTTCCAGCTCTTTCCACCGTCAAAAGTCATGTACAGACCGCTGCCAGGCCCGCCACTGCTGAGGCTCCAGGGAGTTCTGCGGTGTTGCCACATGGCCACAAACAATTTGTTGGGATTGGAAGGGTCCATGATCATATCGGCTACGCCGGAGGTATCGTTGGTAAAGAGAATCTTGTCCCATGTTTCACCACCATTGGTTGTTTTGAAGACGCCTCTTTCAGGATGTTCTGCATATGGATTGCCAATGGCACCCGCATAAACGGTATTGGGGTTTGAAGGATCTACGATGATGCGGTGGATGTTGCGCGTTTTCTCAAGCCCCATCCTTTTCCAGCTTTTGCCGCCGTCGATGGTTTTGTACATCCCTTCTCCAAGGCTGATGGAGTTTCTGGGGTTTCCTTCGCCTGTTCCTACCCAAACCGTTGAAGGGTTGGATTGTTGGATGGCAATGGAACCAATGTTGAGAATGGGCTGCTCTTCAAAAACGGCTTCCCAGCTGGCGCCCTGGTTGGTGGTTTTCCATACGCCGCCAGAAGCAGCGCCCAGGTAAATGGTATTGGGGTCAGCCACCACTGCATCGATGGCCGTGATGCGGCCACTCATCCCCGCAGGGCCAATGTTTCTGGGCTTCCAGGACTTGAATTGGTCTAGAGAAACCTTTTGAGCAAATGAGGTATTGCCGATGAGGGCAGCAAGGAGTAAAAACAATGAAAACCTTTTTATCATGGCCATTGGGTTCAATTTTTGGAAAATTATGGATTAATAAGCTTGTCGGAAAATTTCTTTTTGGTGAACAAAATGGCAGAAAATCTGTCTAACTTAACGGAATCATTTTGCCATGTTGGTGAAACGAATTAATTTAGTGTTTAAACATCAAAAACAAATACAATGAAAAAACAATTATTCAATCTTGCTGCGTTTTTGCTTTTAGGAGCTTCTGGTGCAGTGGCCCAGACCACATGGAAAGTGGACAAATCACATTCGAACGTGAAGTTTGCCGTGTCTCACATGGTGGTTTCTGAAGTGGAAGGTTCCTTCAGGATGTTTGATGGTAGCCTGGTGGCTTCCAAAGCAGACCTTTCTGATGCCAAAGTTAATTTCTCTGTTGATGTTGCTTCTGTGAATACAGACAACGAAAAAAGGGACGGTCACCTGAAAAGCGATGATTTCTTCAATGCCGAGAAATTCCCCAAAATGACCTTTGTAAGCAAATCAATGAAGCCATTGGGTGGCAACAAATATGCCCTTACTGGCGATCTTACCCTCAGGGATGTAACCAAAACCGTAACATTTGATGTTACCTATGGTGGACAGATCAATACAGGACGTGGTGTGAAAGCAGGTTTCAAAGCCAAGACTACCATCGATCGTCTTACCTATGGCCTGAAATATGCACCAGCTTTGGAAACAGGCGGACTGGCTGTAGGAAAGGACGTTGAGATCACTGTTTTGCTTGAGATGGATCAGGCGAAGTAGGTTAAAAGGTTTAGAGGTTTAGAGGGGTGAATCTTTTATCAGTCACCAATGTGAGCGATACACAAAATGAAATGGGGTCAAGTTTTTCTTGACCCCATTCTATTTTTCTAAACCTCTACACCCTTAAACCTCTAAACCCCTACACCCCTAAACCTTTACACCTCTACACCCTTAAACCTCTTCACCCTTTCTTCTCAAACCCCAAAATCACGCCATTGATGCAATACCTCAGCCCTGTCGGCGGTGGTCCATCATCAAATACATGTCCAAGATGGGCCTTGCATTTTCCGCATTGCACTTCAGTTCTTTTCATGCCCAGGGTATTGTCTGGCGTGTAAATGATGCTTTTTTTGTTGACCGGTTCAAAAAAGCTGGGCCATCCACATCCACTATCAAATTTTGTATTGCTTTGGAACAAGGTGTTGCCACAGGCGGCACAGAAATAGGTTCCCTTTTCATCAAATTTTTCAAATTTACTGGTCCAGGGTCTCTCTGTTCCCTTCTGCCTGGCAATATAATACTGCTCTGGTGTCAGGACCTTTTTCCATTGCTCTTCTGTTAGCTCAACTTTTTCTTCGTTGTTCCTGGAAAAAGCAGGATTGCTTGTTGTGTCACTCATTTTTGTTGCTGTTTTTTTGTTTTTTTCCTGGGCATTGCTGCAGCTGAACTGTATCAGCGCTGTTGCCATCAGGAGGAAAGTGATTCTATTCATTGTTCTTTATTTAGTGCTTTTGTCCATTCATGCATCATTAAGGATTTTGCCCGCAATCATGTAGTTTCCGGTCTTGTTTCACCACAAATCTAATTATCTTTGGCTTCCGGTTTTGTTAAGGAAAACTAACCGGACTCCAATTAAAACATTAAAACTGGCATAGATGTTCAATTTGATCCTGTTTGGACCTCCCGGTAGCGGAAAAGGCACACAATCTGAGAAACTCATTGCAAAATATGGCTTCAAGCATTTGTCTACCGGAGACATTCTCCGGTCTGAAATTGCCAACCAGACCCAACTGGGGCTGGAAGCCAAATCATTCATGGATGCCGGAAAGTTGGTGCCAGATGCGGTAGTCATTGGCATGGTTGGTGCTGCCATCACGGCAAACCCGGGCGTGTACGGATTTCTATTTGATGGTTTTCCCCGCACCAAGCCACAAGCAGAGGCGCTGGACAACCTGCTCAGCGAACATGGAACATCCATCAATGTTGTATTGGCCATGGAAGTACCTGAAGAGGAATTGATTGCAAGAATGATTGGTCGTTCCAAGACATCTGGCAGAACTGACGATGCAGATCCTGAAGTGCAGAAAAAAAGGCTGAGTGTATATAAAAATGAAACCCTGGCAGTTGCAGACCACTATAGTCAATTTGACAAAGTGGTTAGCCTGAACGGCCTGGGTTCCATTGAAGACATTTTCAGTTCGCTTTGCGCAGAAATTGACGCAAGAGCCTAATATGGTCTACAGGTTGTCAAATTCGTAAATTGGATCAATAAAGCTTCCCGGAGTCATCTCGTAGATGGGTTTGATGATGCCATTGTCAAGTCCATAAACCCATCCATGCAAATGGGGTGCATCAGCATTCTTCCATGCTTTTTGAATGATGGAGGTTTTGGCAAGGTTCATTACTTGTTCCTGGACATTGTATTCAATCAACTTGTTTGCCCTTTCATTTGGATCCTCAATGGAATCGACTTCATCTCTGTGGATGCGGTAAACATCTTTGATATTCCTCAGCCATTTGTTGATGATGCCCAATGATGAATGGGTCATTGCTGCTTTTACACCCCCACATCCATAGTGACCACAGACGATGATGTGCTTTACTTTCAATACCTCAACTGCATATTGCAAAACAGATAGCATATTCAAATCAGTATTCACCACCATATTAGCGATATTCCTGTGGACGAACATTTCTCCAGGTTCAGTGCCTGTAATTTGGTTTGCTGGAACCCTGCTGTCACTGCAGCCAATCCACAGGTATTCTGGTGTCTGGATACTTGCAAGTTTGTTGAAATATTCAGGATCATCCTGAATTTTTTTTGAGGCCCAGGCCTTGTTTTCCAATAATAATTTTTCGTATGGTTTCATGTTTATCAGTTGAATTTTTTAAAGAATTTGATATATTTTGATGTTGTTTTTTCAAGTCTGCTTTTGTAGCATCTATGAGCATATTAGCGTTGTCCGGCAGTTGCTCTAGCTTTGTTTTAGGACGGGTTTATTTTTTGCCTTTTTAAATGCGTATTTCACTACAAAATAAATGATCAAAGCAGACAATACACCCGTTAAAAAATCTGTTAAGGGTACCATTACGGCGGTATAAACCAACATGGCAAATTCAAATTTTCCGTGTTCTTTTACCTCTTTAATTTCTGATGGCTTAATCATATTGCTTGCTACCCAAACCAGAATTCCTCCAATACAGGCCATTGGTACTAATTCCAAATATTGTGCTAAATAAAACGCCATAATTAGTTTTAGTACAGCTTTAAAATATCCTGCCAATGGGGTCTTTGCTCCTGCTTTAATACTTGTGGCTGTTCTTGCCAATGCTCCTGTACAAGGGAAACCTGACACCAATGGCGTAATAATTTGAACTAGACCTTGACCAAAAAATTCTTTATCTGGATTGAACAATGTTCTGTCGTTCTTTGCAAGTCTATCAGCCATGGATGAACATAAAACACTTTCTACCCCTGATACAAAAACGATTGCCGCAACAAAATAAATTATATCCATTACCACACCGCCCGTCATTTCAGGTAGATAAGGCATTTGTAGCTTAAAAAAATTGTTTGGTATCGAACCGTAAAGGTCTTTTACCAATAGTATGTTTTTATCTGCTAATACAGTGTTTGCTAAGAACGTGGCAGTTCCCATAGCAATAACAGGTCCTGGAATATATATGGAAATCTTCAGCAGGTATTTTGCCAAAACAAAAGTAACAACACCCAACAGAATAGTCCAACCATTTATAGAATTCAAGTGGCCAAACATGTAAGATATTTTTTCTAAAAAGCCTCTGCTACTGTCGCCCAAAAGTGCTTTGTAACTGTCCAAACCTAAAATAT
The DNA here is from genome assembly GCA_044345895.1 of Chitinophagaceae bacterium. Classification (GTDB taxonomy): domain Bacteria; phylum Bacteroidota; class Bacteroidia; order Chitinophagales; family Chitinophagaceae; genus Pollutibacter. Next base: position 982 of record JBIJAE010000020.1, on the reverse strand, counting down.
CTTTAAGGTTGGTCATTGCAATAGCAACAGCAATACCAACTGTAAAACCTACAATAATAGAATTAGGGACCAGTTTAGCATATTTCCCAACACCAAAAATCCCCATGACGATTAATACTATTCCTGAAATAATGGAAACAAGCACTAAAAATCCATGGGCAGATTCAAAAGTTAAACCTTCAGGATTATATTTAGACATCAGGCCTGCTATAACGGGTATAAAGGCTGCAGTAGGTCCATAAACCTGGTATTTTGATCCACCAAATGTTCTGCCAACTACACAAGCCAATGCACCAGCAATAATGCCATGCTCGGGTCTCATGCCCATAGCCATAGCAAAACCCATAGCCATTGGTATAGCAGTCATGGCTACTATAAGCCCTGCACTAAAATCTTGATAAACTGTTTTTGCCCAGTTTTTTTTTGTTAAATCCTCCCATCTTGAATCAAAGAAGGTAAAGAATAATGTTAATCTGCCTAATGGCGTAGTTGGAAATTTTGAATTGCTCATTTTATATCGTTGTTATTTTTGACTTAGTGATAAGTTTATTAGGATTTACACCCAACTTATAGTCAAGGTTTTCAGGTATTTGGCAGTTAGAAATGCCGTTGGCTTCAAGAAAATCTTTGAAATCATTTGTTGTAAAACCATGAAATGGTAGGATGGTTATTTTGCATTTTATTGCATATTTCAGTTTGATTTCTTCAAGCTTTTTTTCAAAGTTTTTAGGCATTTTTTCTTTTAAAAATTTTGTTTGACTATAAAACAGTAAGTCTGTAATTGAATCGTCTAAGAAATCAGAAAACATTAATACACATTCAAAACCTTCATATTCACGGTTTTGAATAAAAGTGTCAAGCTGATTTAGTGAACGCTCACTGAAATCCGTTGGGATTAAAATTTTGTACATAATGTTTCTCTTAAATAATGAGCAAACCTCTTGTTCACTTTAGCCCCTAACTATTCAATAAACCAAAGACG
>JBIJAE010000216.1:0-3475 GCA_044345895.1 Chitinophagaceae bacterium | reverse complement strand
AAAATGCTCAGGAACCTCTTCAATCATCCCATTCTTGTTCTCCTGTTCAAACAGGACTGTTCTTGTCTTTCCTTCCTGGGAGGCCCGGAAATACTGCATTTTTTGATAGGAGAGGTTCCTGAGCATTTTATTCCGCTCATTTCTGATATGAATGGGCACAACGCCTTTGATCTCAAGGGCTTTGGTATTGGGTCTTTCTGAGTAAGTAAACACATGCAAATAAGAGACATCAAGGGCATGAAGGAATTCAAATGTTTCCCTGAACGCTGTTTCATCTTCAGATGGAAATCCAACAATCACATCTACGCCAATGGCACAATCCGGCATCAGTGTTTTGATCATCTCAATTCTCTCTGCATAGAGTTCTCTCTTGTATCGCCTTCTCATCAATCCAAGGATAGTATTGCTTCCGCTTTGAAGGGGGATGTGAAAATGAGGCATGAATTTTTTGCTTGCTGCAACCAACTCAATGATTTCCCTGGTAAGCAAATTGGGTTCAATGGATGAAATCCTGTACCGGCTTATCTCTTCGACTGTATCAAGAGCCTGACAAAGTTCAAAAAAACTGTTTTTTCTTTCTCCATCAATCATGCCAAAATCACCTAAATTAACACCTGTCAGCACAATTTCCTTTACTCCTTTGGCGCCAATTTCCTTTGCTTGTTGAACCACATTTGCTAGTGTATTGCTCCTGCTTTTTCCTCGGGCAAGCGGTATCGTGCAAAACGAACAATTGTAATCGCAGCCGTCCTGTACTTTCAAAAATGTTCTGGTGCGGTCGGTTACGGAAAAAGAGGCATTGAAATCATTGACCTCATTGATGTCACAGCTGCAAATCCTGGTAGAATCTCCTTTGGTGAAATTCCTGAGGTGTTCGGGAAGGTTGAATTTTTCTGCAGCACCAAGTACAAGGTCTACACCAGGAATGGTTGCAATTTCCTTTGGTTTTAACTGTGCATAGCATCCGGTGATGACAACTACGGCCTCGGCATTCTGTTTTTGGATGCGCCTGACCAGTTGCCTGCATTCCTTGTCTGCATTTTCCGTTACGGAGCAGGTATTGATTACATATACATCTGCAGGTTCATCAAACTCCTTTCTGGTGAAGCCTTCTTTTTCCAGCATTCTTCCCAAGGTGGAAGTCTCTGAATAATTCAGCTTGCAACCCAGTGTATGCAGTGCTATGGTCTTTTCCGCTGTCATTGGCCGGCAAAGATACAAACGGGAAAGTGTATATTTGAATTATTATATGCGCCAAGCCAGGTTCCTTATCGCCCCATTCCAGCTCTTGTATTGCTTGTATGCCTATCTCCTTGCTGCAATCATCATCCTCTCGTTGATCCCTTGTCTCATACTCTGTTTGCCTTTGGGTAAATTTCGAGGGGGTAACATCATGTTTGAGATTTACAGGGTGGTAGGAAACCTATTCTTTTTGCTGATTGGGATAAGGCAAGTTAACACGTATGAATCAAGGCCGGCTGATGATGAGCAATACATCTTCATGCCCAACCATATTTCTTATCTTGATGCGATAGTTGTCATCCTGGCAATAAAACATCATTTCAGGGCGATTGGAAAATACGAGCTGCTCAAAGTACCCATCTTTGGATTCCTTTATAAGTTCTGTGTGATCACAGTAAACCGCTCAAGCCCCGAAGACAGGGCCAGGAGTTTGAATGATCTTCGCAAAACCCTTGCCAAAGGAATTTCAATTGCAGTTTTTCCTGAGGGCACCTTCAACATGGCCAATGGCCCCATGGCAGAAATGTATGATGGCGCTTTTAAACTGGCCGTTGAGACAGGAAAGAAGTTGCAACCCATCCTGTTTCTGGATACCTATGACCGCATGCATTACCGTCATTTCTTTACCCTTAATCCAGGAAGGTCAAGGGCTGTTTATCTTGAACCCATTGATCCTGCTGATTATCCTGAAGCTGATCCCAAAGCATTGAAAGCCATCGCCAAACAGAAAATGGCAGATAAGCTGATTGAATACAGGGCATCCTGGATCAACCCACATTATTTTTCGAAACCCTAAGTTGTTCAACCCTTGTTTGCAGAAATCATCATACCATTAGCCTTGCCCAAGACCTACACCTATGCCATCCCGGCAGAGATGCAGTCCCTTGCCATACCCGGTGTGAGAGTCGAAGTCAGTTTTGGAAGGCAAAAAAGGTATTCTGGCATCATCAAATCCCTGTCAGAAACCGGGCCCAAAGGGTTTGATCCCAAGCCCATCATTCAGGTACTGGATCCTGAACCTGTTGTATATGAACAACAGCTTGCACTCTGGAACTGGATGGCCAATTATTACATGTGCAGTGAAGGAGAAGTGATGGCAGCAGCCCTGCCCACCCAGCTCAAGCTTAGCAGTGAAACCATCCTGATGCTGAATGAGGAATATGGGGAAGATTTTAGCGACCTGGATGATCAGGAATACCTGGTGGCTGAGGGATTGTTGCTGAAGAAAGAGCTGAAGATGGAAGAGGTGCAGGATATCCTGGATGCATCCCATGTTTACCCGGTGGTCAAAAGGTTGCTGGAGAAAAAAGTATGCATCGCCTGGGAATCACTCAAGGAAAAATACACACCCAAGCGAGAGAATTTTGTTCATCTTCATCCAGACTACCACAACGAAGAAGCCCTGGCAGGGTTGCTGAACCAATGGAACAACCGTGCCCCAAAGCAATTGGAATTGTTGCTGGCTTTCCTCCACCTGCAGAAAACAGAAGGTGAGGTGAAGCAACCCGCATTGCTTAAAAAAGCTGATGCCAGTTCCTCTCAACTGAAAGGATTGGTGGATAAAAAAATACTGGTCATTTCAAAGCAATCGGTAGACCGCTTGCAACTTCAATCCAAACAGGTAAAGATTGATTTCACCCTTTCTCCCGTGCAAACCATTGCTCATGAGAAACTAGTAAAGGCCCTTGAGGAAAAAGAGGTTTGTTTGCTGCATGGGGTTACCTCTAGTGGAAAGACACAGGTTTATATCAAATTAATCGAAGCGCAGGTACTCGCTGGAAAGCAAGTGCTTTACCTGCTTCCAGAAATAGCCCTTACTGCGCAGATCATTCGAAGATTGCAACAACATTTTGGCGGGTACATCGCCATCTATCATTCCAGGTTCAACCCTAATGAAAGGGTGGAGCTTTGGAACAAGGTGAAGAAAGGGGAAATCAGGGTTGTATTGGGCGCTAGATCAGCGCTATTCCTGCCTTATTCCGATCTTTCCCTGATCATCATTGATGAGGAGCAGGATGCTTCCTTTAAACAACAGGATCCGGCACCCCGCTACAATGCCCGTGATGCAGCCCTTTATTACGCGAGAATGTGCAATGCAAAAGTGGTGTTGGGAAGTGCAACGCCCAGCATCGAAACCTATGCACAGGCAGTAAGTGGAAAATATGGTTTGGTGGAAATGTTTGAGCGCTATGGTGGCGTTGAACTGCCCTCCATAACAGTGGCCGATACCAGG
>JBIJAE010000019.1:0-12708 GCA_044345895.1 Chitinophagaceae bacterium | reverse complement strand
GGTTTTGGGCTGATGGGTTTTTGGGGTTTTGGGGTTTCGGGGTTTAGGGGTTTAGGGGTTTAGGGATAAATGAATTTACAGATTTTTTGTTGAAATAAGACACAAAAAAAGCATCCAGGAATGGATGCTTTTTGATATCTAAAAAAAATATACTCTTATTGTGGTGTTGTTGTAATCAAATTGGAAACACTCAACCTACCGCCTGTTACACATTTTCCGGCTAAGGATGGTGTTGGGGTAGCGCTATTCAATATTGCAGCTTTTATTTGGGCAGCGGTTGCTGTTGGATTGATGCTTTTATACAATGCAGCTGCTCCTGTTACGTGCGGAGTGGCCATTGATGTACCATTATATGATGCATATCCTGAAACAACCTTTCCTTTGGAGGACTTAGGAACAGTGGACCAAATTCCAACTCCGGGTGCACCAAGATCAACATTAATTGCACCAAATTGAGAAAAAGTGGCCAAGCTTCCATTACTTGCAATTGCAGCAACTGCAATAACGTTGGGTACATTATAATTTGAGGGAAAAGATGCGGTTACGTCATTGTTCGCCCCACTGTTACCAGCAGCTGCAATAAAGAGAATGTCGGCTGCATTTGCACGAACAATAGCGTCCATCAAAGCTTGGCTGAATCCGCCACCTCCCCAAGAATTATTGGTGGCTACGATTGGCAATGGATTTAAAGTCCTGGTTTTTAAATTTGTGAAATAGTCAACTGACTTGATGGCATTGGCAGTTGATCCTCCATTGCTTCCCAGGAATTTTGCATTTAACATTCTCACATTCAACACCACACCTGCAACTCCGGCTCTGTTACCACCAACACCGCCAATGGTACCTGCAACATGCGTACCATGATCATCACCAACACCGTCAAAAACAGTATTGTTGTTTCCAGCGAAATCCCAGCCATAAACATCATCTACCAAACCATTTGCATCATCATCCCTTCCATTTGCAGCTATTTCACCGGGATTGACACCTGCATTTGCAGCAAGGTCAGTATGAGCGAACATATACCCTTCATCTATGATGCCTACAACAACGCTTTGAGATCCAGTTTTTCCGGCCGCCCATGCAACGGCAGCGCCAGAACCGAATTGGTTTGCAGGAGAAGTTCCTGCACCATACATTCCCCAAAGTGAACCATTGGTGAAATAAGTATCATTTGAAGTAAATTGATGCTTATAAATCCAATTAGGTTCAGCATATTCTACTTCTGCAAATCCTTTTGCCTTGGAAATTGCTTCCAACGCATTTGCATTAACAGATAAAAGCAATACACCTTGTTCATCACCAGCGCGTTTCATGGCTGCTGTGTGGACATGTTCCTTCAACGAAGCTTTCAAAAGACCGAGGGCTTTGCCACGGGCAGCTGCGGTTGTTCCTTTTTTGAACTTCACCAGCAATTCATTGGGAACAAACTCAGGCTTCCCACTTACCTGCGCCCCATTTGCGGCAGACTCAAGGTCAAGACGGAGGTCCTGTGTTTCAAAGGTTTCTTTCTGACAGGAAAATAAAAGAAAAGATGCACAAGAGACTAAAGCAATGTTTTTTAATGATTTCATACTACTAAAATTTTGAATAAATAGGGTGAATGGCTTCGGTCGGATTGGATTTAGCAGTATTGACAATGCAATATAATTAAATTTGGGACAATGCTGGAAACTGACTACTAAAATTAGCCTTAATTAAAGAAGCAAACTAAAACCTGTTGCTTGATTATCAATATATTTGTCTTTTAGCACAAACAACATTACAAGCATTAATATACCATCAATGAAAAGTATCAATTTCAAGGCCATCTACCCACACCTGATTGCCGTTGCAGTATTTCTTGTTGTGGCTGTCATCTACTGTAAACCCGCTCTTGAGGGTAAGGTGCTGCAACAGTCTGACGTAACACAGTGGAAAGGCATGGCACAGGATGCCCTTGAATACAGGGACAAAAATGGTACAACTCCCTATTGGACCAATAGCATGTTTGGTGGTATGCCCACCTATCAAATCACTGGAATCCCTGTCAATCCATATACAATAGGCGGACTCGATGCATTGTTTACCTTGAAACTTGCAGAACCGGTTGGACTGTTTTTCCTGGCCAGCATTTGCTTTTATTTTCTGGCACAGGTACTTGGATTCAGTACCCTGGTGAGCATCATCGGTGGATTGGCCTATAGTTATGCAACCTACAATCCAATCATTGTTACCGTTGGGCACATGACCAAAATGCATGCCATTGGTTATCTGCCTTTGTTTATCGGGTCGGTAATGTTGATTTTCAAACGCAAATACCTGGTAGGTGCCCTGATGACAGCCATTGCTACCGCTTTGTTTGTTCAGGCCAACCACCTTCAAATCAACTATTACGGCATCATCATCGTACTTTTCATGTCGCTGTATAATCTGGTCATTTGGCTGAAGGAAAAAGACTTTGCCCATGTGCTTAAAACCATCGGATTAGGGCTTGCATCAGGGCTGATTGGATTGGCGGTCAATGCAGCAATTTTGATCAGCACTGCTGAATATGGAAAGGCCTCCATCAGGGGAGGAAGCGCCTTGGCCATCAAGGAAGGGAAGGCTTCGTCAACGGGCCTGAGCGCGGACTATGCCATGAGTTACAGCATGTACCTGTCTGAATCACTGGTGTTGATGTTCCCCAACATCTATGGTGGATCAAGCGATCCCAACACGGTTGACCTTGAAAAGACAAAGGCCGTTGAAGCATTGCAACAAATGCCACAGGAAGTAGCCCAACAGCTTCAATCCTTCATGCAGTTTTACTGGGGAGGAATTGGCTTCACTGCCGGGCCTCCATACATTGGCATCCTTGTTTGCTTTTTTGCCTTCATTGGCCTTGGCATGAAAGCCAATCCAAACAGGTGGTGGATCTTGGCAACCATTGTTTTTTCCATCTTACTTGCAGCAGGATCATACTTTTTGGCGTTCAATACCTTCATGCTAGATTTCCTCCCCCTTTACAACAAATTCAGGGCACCCAGCATGATCATGGTCATCCCTACCCTTTTGGTTGGCATCATGGCACTTTATGGCATGGAGGCAATGACCAATGAAAACAGCTTCAAAGATATATTCAAGAAATACCGTACCGGGTTCATTGGACTTGGAATCGTGTTGGGAGTAGTGCTATTCCTATACATGAGTTCCGACTTCAAAACTGAAGGAGACAGGCAACTGATGAGCCAGGTGATGCAAATCCCTGACCAGAACCAGCGTGCTGCATTTATTGAGCCCGTCAGGTCATTTACTGATGCGTTGGCTGCCGACAGAAAAGGTTTGATCATGTCTGACCTCACAAGAAGCTTCATTTTCATGGGACTTGCCATTCTTTTGATCTTCCTGGTAGCCAAAAAGAGCATCAGCAAAACAATATTTCTCTCTGCCATCGGTTTATTGACCCTGGTTGATTTGTTCCAGGTCAATACGAAATACTTAAGGCATGACCAGTTCGTTGAAGCAGAAGAAAATGAAAATGTATTCACCCTCACCGAGCTGGACATTGCACTCAAAAAAGACACCACCAATTACCGTGTGCTGGATCTGAGGGGTGGTGTTCAAAAGGCTTTCAACGAAGGAGCCCTGATCGCCTATCACCATAAATCTGTTGGGGGTTACAATCCCGCCAAGTTGAGCATATACCAAGACTTGATTGAGAACCAGTGGTACAAATTCCCAGACTGCCGGCCAACCGCTAACATGATGAATACAAAATACATCATCACAGGCAACATGGCAACTGATACAGTGCCCAATCAGGAGGCCCTTGGCAATGCCTGGTTTGTAAAAGGAATTGAAGTTAAAAAAGGACCCGCAGAAGTCATGAGTGCGCTCAGCTTTTTCAATCCTAAAGACACTGCAATTGTTGAACAAAAAGACAAAACCAGTGAACTTGATGGAATGGCATTTGACAGCACGGCATCCATCCAATTGATTGCCAACCTCAATGATGAAGTGATCTATATCGCTACGACAAATACAAAGCAACTGGCCGTCTTCAGTGAAGTTTACTATCCCTTCGGCTGGAAAGCTTTTATAGACAACAAGGAAGTTCCTATTACCAAAGTCAATTATGTATTGCGGGCATTGGCCATTCCTCCAGGCAAACATGAGATTAGGTTTGAGCTCAAACCAGCATCCATTGCATCGGCCAAATTGATTTCCAATGCAGCATCTTTGATTCTCTGGGTATTGTTGTTAGCCATTGGCTTGCTTGAGTTGAGGAAACAAAAAAAGAATGCATAATCCATTCAACCCATGAAACTCTCCATTGTCATTTGCAGCTATAACCGTGCTCAATACATTGGAGATGCGATGGACAGTTTGTACAACCAAACTGCCAGTCTTTCGGACTTTGAGGTCATTCTGGTGGACAACAATTCTACAGATGGCACACCAGAGGTGTATGCAACATGGAGGCAAAATCATCCTGATGGCAATTTTCAATACCTGACCGAACACCGACAAGGGGCCTCCTACGCCAGAAATACTGGTGCAATTCATGCCAATACTGATTGGCTTTGTTTTATGGATGATGATGCTGTTGCTTTTCCTGATTTTGTTGCGAACATCATCAAACATACCCAGAAAAAGCCCACCGTTGTTGGCTTTGGGGGCAAAATCATCCCCAAGTACATCCCAGAGAGACCTGTTTGGATGAGCTACTATGTTTCATCGCTGGTCGGCAACTTTGACTACTCTCCTGTTCCTTGTGCATTCAAAAAAGGGAAATATCCGCTTGAATCCAACATGATCATCAAAAAATCTGTTTTTGATCAGGTGGGTGGTTTCAATACTACCCTTCCCGGCGTGGTAGGAACACTGAGGATTGGGGGCGAGGGGAAGGAGCTCTTCTACAAGGTTATAGGACTTGGAGAGGAAATATACTACGACCCCAGCATCATTGTTTACCATGTGGTAGAGACCAAAAAACTCACCAAAGAATACTTGTACCGGGTTGCCAGCGGCATTGGCCGTGGAGAAAGGGTAAGAACCCTTTCCATCTCTTCGCTTAGCTATACAATGAAATTGATTGAATATTTTTTCAAGTTGGGTGCAGCAGTAGTGTTAGGAATCAAATATGCCATCATGGGCAAAGCTGCACAGTCCTGGAAAGTTATTCAATTCAGGATTGATGCGATACTTGGACTGCTCAACAGATAAAAAAGTCCATTAAAGGTATTTGAAAAAATGCTTTTCAGGCTTCACCAGTTTAGGCAACAATCCCCAAAGCCTAACAACGTTTGATGAAAACCCATGCCATTTTGAATAGCCATTTTTAAGTGATTTACCGCTTACAAAATATTCCATCAGCCCTACAATCATAGAAAATAAGACCGCCCAGGAATAATTGATGAGCTGAAAGAACAACCAGAAAATACCGTATTGCTTTCTGATCCTCAGGTGATTGGAGACCATTAACTGAAATCCCTTTTTGTCTGACAGGTTCGTATAACTGTTGTCTGCAGCACCTGATGCTTCCTGAATAGACTGGCCAATCAGATGGATTGTTTGCAGATCACCGAAAACGACCAATTTACCCAGCTTTCTCAACCGGCTGCACCATTCAACCTCCTCAGCGTAGAGAAAAAAGGATTCGTCCATCCCCTGGGTTTGATCAAACGCTTCTTGTTTTACCATGAGAAAAGCACCGCTGATCCAATCTACCTCCTGGTTGGCAGGCACTTCAATGAAAGCAGGCTTCTCTTTGACAAACAAAGAAACAATGCCCTTGAGGAATGCACCCCAAAAAGGCAATGGCAACAAGTGATTCAGCCCACCTTTCATGAAATAACTACCAGAAAATTGCGGTTGTCCATCGGCATGCACCAGCTGCACCCCAGCCGCAACATAGGAGGATGACAATAAACGGTTGCAGGCAGACATGATCACTCCTGGCTTCAACAAGGTATCGGGATTCAACAAGAGCAGCAATTTGCCTTTTGATGCACGCATTCCTGCGTTATTGGCACGGGCAAAGCCTGCGTTATATCCCATGTCCAACCATAGGACAGTTGGAAATTGCCGTTGAATCAGCTCCCTGTCCTGCTGATTGCCACTGTTGTCAACAATCAACCACTCCACCACTGCCGGATCCATCAACATTGGCTCGGCCGAATGGATGCAATCAGCAATCAGATCGCCAGAATTGAAGTTTACAATGATGATCGACAACAACATGTTTGAAAGATACAAATAAACACTTTACCTGCTCAAACGCTATTTCCTGAAAGCAGAGAAAAAGTAGCAGGCGGCCATCAGTAATTTGGAGCTGGAGCCAAATTTCAACAAGAAGAAAGGCATCTTGGATTGCCATTTTAACATGTATCCAATCATTTCCGGCATTTCCTGTGCCTGCAGTTTATTGGCACAAAAATCATTCATGTTGCGTATACCATAATTCCTGAGCAGGCGCCAATAATAATCGTAGATTTTGATATCACGGAATGCGGGATTCCCGATTTTTTGGGCAAACCAGATGTTTTCCCTGAACATGATGTCTTCATTGTCTCTGCAGAATTCCGTGGTCTGGTCCTTGTGTAAACCAATGGTCATCAGGTGTTGATCAAGATAAACATAATCATAGCCGGCCTTGATCAGCCTGGAATTGTAATCAACATCCACCAGCCAAATGAATTTCTCATCATAACGAACAACTGACTTCACCTCAGCCCTTAACATTACATTGCTGGGTGGACCCATGACCTGGGCCAACAAAAGTCTATTAGGATATGACCTCAGGTTATTCAAAAGGGATGGAATGGCTTGTAGAACAATGTAATCGCCATTGGCTTTCTTGGCAATGTTTTTGCAAAAAGCGAATGATGCGGTTGGTTGTTTGGTTAACGCACTTACAAAAATGGAGAGGGCCTGGCGATTTTCAAACCAGTCGTCTTGGTGGACCAACATGAAAAAATCCCCATTTGAGCGGTCAATGGCGCTGTTCCAGTTCTTTGGGCTGCCCAGGGCCGGAATATTCCTGTGATATTGGATGGTCAATCGGTCTGAATAGGGTGCAATGGCCAATTCTATGTCGTTATTGGGAGAGTCATCAGTGATCACCACCTCAACCTCCTTGTAGTCCTGCAACAAGACAGCATCAAGCAGCCGAATGACAAAATCAGGCTTTTTGTAGGCTGGAACACAAATGGAGACCATGGACAGACAGATTAAATCGTATTTTTGGTCGTATAAAGATAGTCAATCTACTGGCATTCATAAAACGATGACAAGGAAGGACCATCGACATTTAATTGAAGAAAATGTCCAACAACAACATTGAAAACTTTATTTCAGTCGTCATCCCCTGCTATAATGACGGTATTTACTTAGAGGAAACATTGCTGCATTTAAAAAAACAAAGCTTTCAGGATTTTGAGATCATCATCGTGAACGATGGGTCTACAGACTCTTTTACGTTGGATCTGCTGAGCAAAATCAATCCAGCCACGGCTAATGTATTGCACAAGGAAAATGGGAGAATGTCTTCAGCCAGAAATTTTGGCGTAAAACATGCTAAAGGAAACATCATTGTAGCCCTAGATTCGGACGACTATTTTGAAGCAAGTTTCTTTGAAAAAGGATTAAAAGTACTCGATGCAAATCCAAATGTGGCAGTAGTAACCAGCTACATGAAAATGTTTGGCAAAGACAATAAAATCTCAAAGCCACGTGGCGGCGATCAATACAACTTCCTGTTCAGCAGTGAATGCCCTGCCTGTGCAATGGTCAGGAAATCATGCTGGGATGCTTTAGGTGGATATGATGAATCCATGACACTTGGGTATGAGGACTGGGAATTTTATATCCGCATCACCCAACAAAACTGGACAGTTCATGTAATCAAGGAAGTGCTGTTTTTTTACAGGCAAACAGAAAAATCAACGCATAAAAACAAAACCATTCCCAACAGGAATGCAATCATAGCCTATATTATCAATAAACACCAAAGCTGGTATACAAAAATGATGATTGAGCTGATTGCTGAAAAAAAAGTGATCTATACAGATCGCAGGACTCCCTATTCGCTCATCTTCAAATTTTTGAAAGACAGGCTGCTTTCAACATATCCATAAATTTCCAAAACAACCATATGCCAAAATGTTCAATTTGCGAAAGCAACCACAATCACACAACATTTCTCATCAAGGAAATGATGTTTGGCTCTGAAGAATCATTTGAATACTTCATGTGTGAACAATGTGGCTGTCTTCAAATTTTAAAAACGCCTGAAGATCTATCAAAGTATTACCCCAAAGATTATTACTCATACACACTTAAGCCCTCTTTCAAAAAAACATGGCTTTCAAAATTTTTAACCTATAACAGGAACAGTTACTTTCTTTTTAAAAAAAATATTTTAGGATGGATATTGGGTAAAATACATACCAACCCGAATCTGGAAATTGTAAGTCATACAAAGATAAACAGAGATGCGAAGGTACTGGATGTGGGATGTGGAATAGGTCATTTGCTTTACAGCATGAAACAGGCTGGTATGAAAAACCTATTAGGCGTTGACCCCTTTATTGCGAAAGACGTAAAGTATGAAAATGGACTTAGCATCCTGAAAAAAGAAATTGATGAAGTTGAAAATGGTTGGGATCTAATCATGCTCAACCACGTGCTTGAGCATATAGAACATCAACATGAGATGCTGGCTTCCATTTTTTCAAAATTAACACCAGGCGGTTGTTGTCTTATCAGAATACCAACAGTATCAAGCCAAGCATGGGAGCATTACAAGGAAAACTGGGTACAACTGGATGCCCCCAGGCATTTGTTTTTGCACTCGGTTAAAAGCATTTCACTCCTGTCCAAACAAATGGGATTTGAAATCGAAAACATTATTTATGACTCCAATGAATTTCAGTTTATTGGAAGCGAACAATACATGAAAGATATCAGCCTGGATGCAGATGAATCTTATTTAACCAACCCGGAAAAATCGATTTTCAACAAAGAAGACATCAAAAAATTCAAAAAAGAAGCCAAAAGTTTGAATACAAAAAATAAAGGCGACCAATTCTCCATCTTCTTGAGAAAACCATTGGCTTAAAGAAACGAAAGATACAATTCGATGGATTGTTTCATTTCAGGACTAAGCCTGTAGGCAATATTTTTCCTATAATACATACCAAGATCATAGTGAGGATATGGGTTCGCTATAATCACTTTGTCCAAATTATTTAAACCCAGCGCACAAAAATCAAGCATATCATGTAAAATTGCTTGAGATGGTTGATGAACAGCAACCCACACCGCAAAAACAAAGGGCAACCCCGTCATTTCTTTCCATCCCGATCCCAGGTCAAATTTAAAGTTAAATGAATTCCTCAGTTTCAGCGCCCTGTCTCCTATCACAAGACCAGCCACATTTCCGCGGATGTTGTCTATGTAGGATTCATCCTGGGCATCTATGAATTGAACTTTTTTCTTCCAGTGCTTTTCAAACAAGATCTTGCACAGCATGACTGAGGTTCTTGACTGATAGTCTAACAACACGGTATCAATTTCCTCCATGGGCACCTCACTGAAAACAGCCACTGAGGCCACTTCCCCCTTGGTTCCAATACAATAGTCAGATATGATTTGGTATTCACCCAATGAAGGGAGTGCACCAACAGGAATCAACCCTATGTCAATTTGATTTGACTGCAACAAACGAACCAGATTGGCTGGATAGTCAAGCACCAGCTCAACTTCATTGCTCAATTGGCCATGTTCCAAACCATACAGCAATGGCTTTGTATTCAAATAACTCACAGCACCGATCCTTATTTTCCTTTCCAAGATATTGACGTAATTTAGCCGCAAATTTACACCAATTAAGCCTTACAATGGAACTCAATACACTTACAGCCATTTCGCCTATTGATGGCCGCTACCGTTCACAGGTAGAGGTTCTTTCAGCATATTTCTCTGAATTCGCCCTGATGCAGTACCGTTTGAGGGTTGAAACAGAGTATTTCATTGCCCTTTCACAGAAAAAAATATTCAAGCTGAGTGCGGCCAATGCAAACAAGCTCAGAAAAATATACCTGGATTTCAGCCCTGAAACCGCCATGGAAATCAAAAACCTGGAAAAGGTGACCAACCATGATGTAAAGGCGCTAGAATACTACATGAAAAAAGAACTGGAGAAACTCGAACTAGGCGATTTAAAAGAATTCGTTCATTTTGGCCTCACCTCACAGGACGTCAACAATACAGCCGTACCAATGATGTGGAAGGAATCGCTGGAAAATGAATACCTGCCCGCCATCAGCAACCTCAGCCTTTCGCTTAGGAAACTGGCCAACAGCTGGAAAAACATCCCCATGCTGGCCAGAACACATGGTCAGCCAGCATCTCCAACCAATCTTGGCAAAGAAATCATGGTATTTGTTGAGCGGATTGACGACCAGCTTGCATTGCTGAACCAGGTTCCCTACTCCTGCAAGTTTGGTGGTGCAACAGGTAATTTCAATGCCCATGTGGTGGCCTATCCCAAAACCAATTGGGTGAGGTTTGCGAATGCATTTTGCGAGAGCAAACTTGGGCTTCAACGCCAGCAATACACCACACAGATCGAGCATTATGACCACCTGGCAGCTCATTTTGACGGCATCAAAAGGATCAATACCATCCTGATTGACCTTTGCAGGGATGTCTGGACCTATATATCAATGGAATATTTCCGCCAAAAAACCAGAAAAGGCGAAGTGGGTTCATCTGCAATGCCCCATAAAGTCAATCCCATCGATTTTGAAAATGCAGAAGGCAACCTTGGCATAGCCAATGCCCTTTTTGAACATTTTTCTGCAAAACTTCCCATTTCAAGATTGCAAAGGGACCTAACCGATTCAACCGTGATCAGAAACATCGGTATCCCGCTGGCGCATACGTTGATTTCATTGAATTCTATCAACAAAGGCCTCTCAAAACTGGTCTTGAATGAAGAGGCCATCAACGCAGACCTTGACAAGAATTGGGCTGTAGTTGCTGAGGCTATACAAACCATCCTGAGAAGGGAAAACTATCCATCGCCATATGAGGCTTTGAAGGAATTGACAAGGGGGAAATCAACCATTGACAAGAAAACAATCCATGAATTCATTGCCACGCTCAAGGTGAAAGCCACCGTTAAAGCAGAGCTCAAAAGGATTACCCCCTTTAATTACACGGGGGTTTAGAGAAGTTGAGGGAGGTTAAGTGAAGTTGAAGGGGTTGAAGTGGTTTAAGTAGTTGAAATAAATTCTTAAACTACTTCAACAGGCCCAAGGCCGACTTAAACCTCTTCAACAGATTCACTTGTGGATCTCTGAGCTGAAATGGAACTGTATCCCTGGATTGTTGGCAATTTCTGTATTCAGGAACCAGTCACTTTGGGCAAGATAAACCACATGGCCGTCCTTGTCTATTACTGTGTTTGCTGTTTTGAAGCGGGTAAATTCCTCCAGTTTTGATTTGTCTTCTGCAGTCAGCCAACATGCCTTGTAAAAAGGCAATGAGTTGAACTGCACAGATGCGCCATACTCTTGCAAAAGCCTGTACTGAATTACTTCAAACTGCAGGTCTCCCACACAACCAATGATTTTCCTGTTACCGTTGTGCTGGGTAAACAGCTGGGCAACGCCCTCGTCAGTAAGCTGGTTCAGTCCTTTCTCCAGCTGCTTTGTTTTCATCGGGTCCTTGTTCACCACCTCCTTGAAGATTTCAGGTGAGAAGCTGGGTATCCCCGTAAAATAAAAATTTTCCCCTTCGGTAAGGGTATCGCCAATCTTGAAATTTCCTGTATCAAACAAGCCCACCACATCGCCAGGATAAGCTGTCTCAATCACATCCTTGTCACGGGCCAAAAAACTGTAGGGATTGCTGAAACGCACATCCCTGTCAAGACGAACATGGTGAAAATATTTGTTCCGCTCGAACTTTCCTGAGCATACCCGCAAGAAAGCAATCCTGTCCCTGTGCTTGGGGTCAAGGTTGGCATGAATCTTAAAGATGAAACCACTGAATTTATCTTCCTGCACATCCACATGACGGGCGGTAGTATCGCGGCTCCTGGGTTCCGGAGAAATGCGGATGAAAGTATCCAGCAATTCCTTTACCCCAAAATTATTGATGGCACTGCCAAAGAAAACCGGTGCCTTGACGCCACTTAGGTAGGCTTCATTGTCAAAATTGCCATACACCCCATCAATCAAGGAGGCATCATCCCTGAGTTGATCCGCATCTTTTTCACCCACCAAGCTGTTCAGCAATGGATCATCGAGGTTATCAATTTGTACGCTGTCTTCTGCTGTTGCTTTTTGGTTGGCATTAAACAGGAGCAAACTTTTATCGTAAAGACTGTAAACCCCTTTGAAATCCTTACCGGAATTGATGGGCCAGCTAAGGGGATGCAACAGTATCTTGAGTTCTTTTTCAATTTCATCCAGAAGATCAAAAGGATCTTTTCCGTCGCGGTCAAGCTTGTTGACAAAAACAATCACCGGTGTATCGCGCATGCGGCAAACCTCCATCAGCTTTCTGGTCTGTTCCTCAACACCCTTTACACCATCAATCACCAACACAACACTGTCAACAGCAGTGAGTGTTCTGTAGGTATCCTCAGCAAAATCCTTGTGTCCGGGCGTATCCAGTAGGTTGATGAGTACTCCCTTGTATTCAAAGGTCATTACCGACGTGGCAACGCTAATG
>JBIJAE010000215.1:0-3481 GCA_044345895.1 Chitinophagaceae bacterium | reverse complement strand
CTCTATGGTATGGTGTTCATCAATGTGCAAATCACCCTTAACTGCAATGTCAAGATCCATCTTGCCATGCCTTGCAATTTGATCCAGCATGTGGTCAAAAAAACCAAGGCCAGTGGCAACAGCTGATTTACCTGTGCCATCAATGTTCAGCTTGATCTCGATACGTGTTTCGTTCGTTTCACGCACATGATGAACCGTTCTCAACCCATGTTTGAGAAACTTGTACACTTCCATCCAATCACCTGTGGCCAAAACAACCGTATTTTTCAAACCCTCCTCCAAACTGTCAAGGTCAACAACGCCTGCACCATCTTCACTGGTCATGAGAATGCATTGAGCACCAAGGTTGAAGGCCAGCTGAATATCCGTTAAACGATCACCAATCACAAAAGAACCCTGAAGATCATAAGCAGGATTGTTCAGGTACTTGCCCAACATGCCAAGACCCGGCTTTCTTGATGGTGAATTTTCGTGTGGCATGCTCGGATCAATGAACTCCTCATCAAAATGAATGCCTTCACCCGCAAAGGTTTTTACAATATGATCATGCACCGGCTGAAAATCTGCTGTAGGAAAGGAAGAAGTGCCCAAGCCATCCTGGTTGGACACCATCGCCATTTCAAAATCAAACTCCTTTACAATCCTGGAAAGGGATTGGAAAACAGCAGGAAAAAAAACAAGCTTCTCAAAATGATCAATCTGATACGTTGGTGGCGCTTCTTTGATCAAGGTGCCATCCCTGTCGATGAACAATACTTTTTTCATGAGATGAATTGAAATGATTTATTCGAATGAATTGATGGCATCCACCAACTTCAGGTTTTCAGCATCTGTTCCCACGGTGATGCGCAAACAGTTGTCGCAGAGCAAAACGTTGCTGCGGTCACGGACCACAATCCCATTTGACACAAGGTAATCATACATGGCCCTGGCCTGGGTAAACTCCACCAGCAGAAAGTTTGCATCTGATGGAAAAACCTTGACTACTTGAGGGCTCTTTATGAAATCCTGTTCAAGTTGTTTTCTTGCCTCCACCAACTGAAGAATCATGTCGTTTACCTGGCCAATTTCGTCCAATGCCTTCAAGGCCAGTTCCTGCACAGGTTCGCTTATGTTATAAGGGGGCTTCACCTTGTTCAAATACCCAACTATTTCCGCAGAAGCAAATGCCATGCCCACCCGCAATCCTGCAAGTCCCCAGGCCTTGCTGAGTGTTTGCAATACCACCAAGTTGGGATAGTCGGCCAGGTCACTCACCAATGATTTTTGACGGGAGAAGTTGATGTAGGCTTCGTCCACTACAACCAATCCATCAAAATTATTCAGGACCATTTCGATGTCTTGACGGTCAATGCTGTTGCCTGTTGGATTGTTGGGAGAACAGATCCAAATGATTTTTGTATTGGGTTTGATGGCCATTTCAAGGGCCTCAAGATCCAATTGAAATTCCCGTGTCAATGGAACACGGTTACAAGTGATGTTGTTGATGTTGGCAGAAACCTCATACATGCCATAGGTAGGCGGAAACAAGATTACTTCATCAATACCAGGCTCGCAGAAGCACCTGTAGAGCAGATCGATGGGTTCATCGCTGCCATTGCCTAAAAAAATATTGTTGACCGGTACCTGTTTAATCTTGGAAATCTTTTCCTTGATTTTCCATTGCATGGGATCGGGGTAACGGTTATACCATTTTATCAATGGAGAACCCAATGAATTTTCATTGGCATCCAAAAATATGTTGGCCTCACCCTTGAATTCATCCCTGGCAGATGAATACGGTTTAAGGTTCCTGATGTTGTTTCTTACAAGATTATTAGGATTGAACATTACAATTGATTTAGCCTGATTTTAACAGCATTGGCATGAGCATCCAACCCCTCAGCTTCAGCCATGGTGATGATTGTTTTTCCAATGTTTTGTATACCCTGTTTGCTGATTTGCTGGAAGGTGATTTTTTTCACAAAACTATCAACACTTACCCCGCTGTATGCCCTTGCATAGCCATTGGTTGGCAGGGTATGGTTGGTTCCGCTGGCATAATCACCAGCACTCTCTGGTGTATAGTTTCCTAAAAACACAGAGCCGGCATTGATGACCATTGCTCCATAACGGTGAGCGTCATCTGAGGCGATGATCAGGTGTTCAGCAGCATATTCATTGACCAGCTCCATCGCCTCATCCATGTCTTTTAAGAGCACCGCCTTACTGTTTTCCAATGCCTTTGAAGCAATCTCCTTTCTTTCCAATAAACCGAGTTGTGCATGCAAAGACTTGATGGTTTTTTCAATGATGGATGCGTTGTTCGCAACCAGCAAAACCTGAGAATCGGGGCCATGTTCTGCCTGAGACAACAAATCAGCCGCCACAAAATCAGGATTGGCAGAATGGTCGGCCAATACACACACTTCACTGGGCCCTGCGGGCATATCGATGGCAATTCCATCCATTTGCACCAGCTGTTTTGCAGCCGTTACATATTGATTGCCTGGCCCAAATATCTTGTCCACTTTTTTGATAGACCCTGTGCCGTATGCCATAGCAGCAACGGCCTGTGCTCCGCCACATCGGTAGATTTCTGTAACCCCCACTTCATGTGCAGCATACAAAATGGCAGGATGGATGGAACCATCCTTTGAAGGTGGTGTGCAGAGCACCACCTCACTGCATCCTGCAATTTGGGCAGGGATACCAAGCATCAAGACAGTAGAGAACAAGGGAGCCGAACCACCAGGAATATAGAGCCCTACCCTTTTCATGGGGGTTGGTCTGCGCCAACACTCCACCCCTTCCATTGTTTCTATTTTTTTTATTTCCTCAACCTGAACACTGTGGAAGCGCCTGATGTTTTCAATAGCAATATTGATGGCTGTTTTCAAAGAATCCGAAACATTTTTTTCTGCAGCAGCTATTTCTTTTTGACCTACTGATAACTTTTTCAGGTCAACACCATCAAACTTCCTGGCATACCGCTTGAGTGCCCTGTCACCCGTTTTCCTCACATCAGCAATGATCTTCCCCACTTGCTTTCGGAGCATGCCGTTTTCTATGGCTGGCCTTTCTGTAATGCCTTCCCAGTCTTGCTTTGATGGATAGCGTATGATTTGCATGGTAAAATTTAAAGAATCATTTTTTCAATAGGTACAACCAAGATCCCCTCTGCGCCTGCTGCTTTCAGCTTCTCAATAATCTCCCAAAATTTGTCTTCGCTCAATACGCTGTGTACACTGCTCCAGCCTTCCTTCGCAAGAGGGAGGATGGTTGGGCTTCTCATACCGGGCAAAAGAGAAATGATGTTGTCCAACTGGTCGTTGGGGGCATTCATCAAAACATACTTGCTTTTTTTGGCTTTTTTCACCGCCCTGATCCTGAACAAAAGCTTGTCGAGAATGGCAATTTTTTCTTCATCCAGGTTTTTCCTGGCAACGAGTACTGCCTGAGACTCAAGAATGATCTCCGCTTCCTTCAAACCATTCATGAA